>CALVWM010000043.1 GCA_944367185.1 uncultured Clostridia bacterium
TCCTCCTCCAGCAGCACGACGGGCGGATCGAGCGGGATGGTATAGCTGCCGCCGTTCCTGACGGCGGAGACGACCTCTGCCCCATCGCACTCCGAAAGGAACTGCGTGATCGCCTTGAGCTGCTTGCCGTACTTGGGACCGAGCGTGCGCAGCTGCGGCTTTAAGACGTACTTGACAAGCGAAGCGCCGTCCTCCACAAAGCGCATGAACTTGACGTTGAGTTCGTCGAGCGTGACCGATCGAAGTTCACCCTCGATGGAGAGCGGGCGGTTGGAGGCAACGAGCATCTCGGCAAGGGGCTGACGGTTCTTGAGGTTCCCCGCATTGCGCGCCGCCCTGCCCAGCACGACGACGTCCAGCACGTCCTCCATACCCTTTTCGAGTACGGGATCGATGAAGCTCTCGTCCGCGACGGGGAAGTCGCACAGATGCACGGACTCGGGCGCTTCGGGATAGAACGCGGGCACGAGGTTTTGATACATCATCTCCGCCATGAAGGGCGTATAAGGCGCGGTGACTTTTGCGAGCGTGACGAGCACGGTATAGAGCGTCGTGTAGGCAGCCACCTTATCTTCCGTCATTTCGCTGCCCCAGTAGCGCTCGCGTCCGCGGCGCACGTACCAGTTGGAAAGAACGTCCGAAAAATCCTGGATCTCGCGCGCGCTGTCCGTAATGTTATAGGCGGCGAGCTTTGCGTCCACGTCCTTGACGAGCGTGTTCAGCTTAGACAGGATCCACTTGTCCATCAGCGAAAGCTTGCACGCTTTCAAGTCGTACTTGGAGGGATCGTACCCGTCGATCTCGGCGTACAGCGCGAAGAAGGCATAGGTATTCCAGAGCGTGCCCTGGAACTTGCGCTGCACTTCGCTGACCGCCTCGGCGCCGAAGCGGGACGGGATCCACGGCGCGCTGCCCGTATAGAAGTACCAGCGCACGGCGTCCGCGCCCTGCTTATCCAGCACGCTCCACGGGTCGACGACGTTGCCCTTGTGCTTGCTCATCTTGATGCCGTCCTTATCGTTGACGTGCCCCAGGACGATGCAGTTTTTGAAGGGCGCGCGGTCAAAGAGGATGGTCGAAATGGCGAGCAGCGTATAGAACCAGCCGCGCGTCTGATCGACCGCCTCGGAGATGAAGTCGGCGGGGAAGGTCTCCTCGAAGAGATCCTTGTTCTCAAAGGGATAGTGATACTGCGCGAAGGGCATGGAGCCGGAGTCGAACCAGCAGTCGATGACCTCGGGCGTGCGCTTCATCTTGCCACCGCACTTGGGACAGGTACAGGTGAGATCGTCCAGGTACGGGCGGTGCAGCTCGATATCTCCTTGGACATGGCACTTTTCCTTGAGCTCTGCCTTGGAGCCGATGACTTCGATCTCGCCGCAGTCGGGGCAAACCCAGACGGGCAACGGCGTACCCCAGTACCGGTCACGCGAAAGCCCCCAGTCGATGACGTTCTCCAGGAAGTTGCCCATGCGCCCTTCCTTGATGGTCTCGGGCATCCAATTGACCGAGCGGTTTGCTGCGATCAGCCTTTCCTTGACCTTGGTCACTTCGATGAACCAGCTCGAGCGCGCGTAGTAGAGAAGAGGCGTATCGCACCGCCAGCAGAAGGGATAGCTGTGCTCAAAGGGCAGCTTTTTAAAGAGCAGCCCCTTTTCTTGCAGCATATCCAGAATGAGCTTGTCCGCTTTCTTGGCGAACAGCCCGTTGAGTTCGGGGCAGCGCTCGTCAAAGCAGCCGCGCTCGTTGACCAGCTGCACGACAGGCAGGTTGTATCTTCTGCCCACCTTGTAGTCGTCCTCGCCGAAGGCAGGCGCGATATGCACGACGCCCGTGCCGTCCGTCAGCGTGACGTAGGTGTCGCACACGACATAGTACGCCTTTTCGCGGAAGGAGCCCTTGGCATAGTCAAAGAGCGGCTCGTACTCCGTACCCTCGTATTCTTTGCCCGTCCTTTTTTCGACGACGGTGTATTCCTCAAAGAACTTGGAAACAAGCGCCTCGGCAAGGATATAGCGCACGCCGCCGGATTCGATCTCGACATACGTCTCATCGGGATTCATACACAGCGCGACGTTGGAGGGAAGCGTCCACGGTGTCGTCGTCCAGGCGAGAATATAAGCATTTTCCCTGCCTTTTACTTTGAAACGCGCAACAACGGAGGTCTCCTTGACGTCCTTATAGCCCTGCGCGACCTCGTGCGAGGAGAGCGCCGTGCCGCAACGCGGGCAGTAGGGAACGATCTTGTGACCCTTATACAGAAGCCCTTTCTTCCAGATCTCCTTGAGCGCCCACCAGACGGATTCGATATAGTCGTCGTGATAGGTGACATAGGGATGATCCATGTCCACCCAATAGCCGACGCGCTCGCTCATCTTGCGCCACTCGTCGGTATATTTCCAGACGGACTCCTTGCACTTCTTGATGAAGGGCTCGATGCCGTACTTTTCGATATCCTGCTTGCCGTCCATGCCGAGGGACTTTTCCACTTCCAGCTCGACGGGCAGACCGTGCGTATCCCAGCCCGCCTTACGAAGGACGTGCTTGCCCTTCATCGTCTGATAGCGGGGGATGATGTCCTTCATGACGCGCGTCAGGATATGCCCGATGTGCGGCTTGCCGTTTGCCGTGGGCGGACCGTCGAAGAAGGAGAACTCCTCCCCTCCCTCGTTCTTTGCAATGGACTTCTCGAAGATGTCGTTCTGCTTCCAGAATTCGATGACTTCCTTCTCGCGTTCGACAAAGTTGAGCGACGTATCTACTTTTTTATAAGACATAGCAAATTCTCCTGCTTTCTTTTTCCGACACAAAAAGGTCACCGTATTTTGGAATCAAATACGATGACCTTATAACCACCAAAACATACGAACATATGTCCCCGTTGGTAACGCGGAAGGAAGCCGCGCGCAGAACTACGCTGTTTCATCTCGCCCTGCGGGCACGAAAGGGGATACCCGAGCGCCGCTTGCCTCCCCCTTTCACCATAGCGGGGGCTCTCTGTGCGCACGCAAAGCGCCGGACGCGTCCTTTCTTGACGCCATATTTTCTTCATTATATCGGAACGAGGCGGACAAGTCAAGCATTTACGCAAATTTTTTGCAGACTGCCGCCCGCAATTTACAGATCGTCACCCGTCTTTTTGTTGGGGACGAAGGAATCCTCCAGCTGTCTGGTCGCAATCGCAGTCCTTAAAAAATGCACATAACGCGCACGCACAAGAAAAGTCAGTCCAACGAACGCGAGCATAATAACGCCAACGACGATGAATCCCGTGCCGAACGCAGGTCTCATGATGCGCAGTACGATAAACAGGACGCCCGCGCACAAAAAACAGAGCGCGACCACGGCGGCAAAGACGTTGGCATTGCGGATCTTGCGCTTTAAGTAGGCGACATATTCGGACTGTTGCATATCGTGCCTCCTTTCTTGCAGTCTTATATCGTGCAGCTGATGCGATCTCTTACCCCGTATGACGCGCCGCGCACTCTTTTTGTGACACATTTGCGCAATTTTTTTCTGCCTATCCGAAGATTCCCTTCCGTTCGCGGATCTCCTTCACCGTAAAACCGACATCCTCGTCGCGGCATTGCGAATGTCTACGAGAAGCTAAGGCTCGTTTTAGAACCGAGCAAGACGAGGCGCGCGAGGAAAACCCGAGGAAGTTTACTAAGGCGTAAATGACCGAGGGTTGCCACAGCGCAACAAAGTATTGCGACGGTTATAAGGCGAGCCTTGCATCACGGATGCCTATCCGAAGATTCCCTTCCGCTCGCGGATCTCCTTCACCGTAAAACCGGCATCCGTGATGCAGGCAGCGAGCGCCGCGTCGGGAAGTTCGGTTTCCACAAAGATGATGTTCTTTTTGAAATTTGCCTTTGCGCCGCTCACTCCGTCCAGGAGCAGCAGCTTCTTTTCCGCGCGCTCCGCGCAGCGCTTGCAGCAAAGATCTTCTACCTCGATAACACGTTTCATGATATGTTCATTATAACACAGAATGTTCAAAATGTAAAGATGTTGAAAAAAATTTATATTTTGCTTTCGTTTCATCAAAATCACACGAAAAAACACGAGAAAGTCGTGTGAGAATTTGACAAAATCCCTCTGCCTGCGTATAATATGGGTCAAATTTCTCAACGGAGGCGTAATATGCGCGTTCTTGCCATCAATGATATTTCCTGCGCGGGGAAGTGTTCCCTGACCGTTGCCCTGCCCGTCCTTTCGGCGAGCGGTGTGACCTGCGACATTCTGCCCACGGCGCTCCTCTCCACCCACACGGGCGGATTTACGGGATATACCTTTCTGCCCCTTGACGACGAGATGAAAAAGATCTGCGACCACTGGGAGACGCTTGGGCTTAAGTACGACCTCATCTACAGCGGGTACCTGGGCAGCCGCGCACAGATCGCGTTCGTCCGCGAGGTCAAGCGCCGCTTTTTGAAGGAGGGCGGCGTGTTCGTCGTCGATCCCGTCCTCGGGGACAACTTTACCTTCTACAAGGGCTTTGACAGGGGCTTTGCGGACGAGATGCTCTCGCTCTGCGCGGAGGCAGACTACATTCTGCCCAACGAGACGGAGAGCTATCTTTTAACGGGCACGCGCGACTTTTCGGCGGCGCTTGCGGCGCTTGCCAGGGTCTGCCCACACCCCGTCATCACGGGCGCGCAGGCGGAGGACGGCTACTATATCTATTACTATGAAAATGGCGAGCAAAAGATGAAGATCCCCCACCGCGACGGCTCCTTTCACGGCGCGGGAGACGTGTTTGCCTCCGCCTTCTGCGGGTGCCTGATGCGCGGGCTGTCGCTGGAAAAAGCGCTCAGAGTGACGGCAGATTTTTGCTACCGCTCCATCGTGCGCACGGAACAGGAAGTCACCGACCGCAGGTACGGGCTTAACTATGAGCGCGAGATCTACCCCTTCCTGCGCGATCTGGAGGAACAGGCGTGACGGCATTCGTGCGCGAAGTATGCCTTGCCGCCATGCGTTACTTTGACGGAGACGCAAGGCGCATACAGCGACGGGGCGCGCATTGTTCAGCGTCATTTACGGTGTATAATTTTTCCGTGTCTTTCCTGTGCCGCACGCTTGCATTTTTCATAAAAGCGTGCTATACTGTAATCGACACCTGCGGTGTACGGAGCGTAAATTAAGCGGAATCCACATTATACCAACGGGAACGCTCGTCGGATCGGCTAGGCAAGGTCTGTAATCGCTACGGAAAGTCTGATGCCCCTCCGCTGCGTACCCACCTGCGAGAAGCGGGTTCACCATTCTTTGCGATGCGGCACAGGCGGATGTCATATTTTTGAAATCAAACAGGGCGGCTATGAGGCTCATAGCCGCCTTTTTTATTTTCTACAAAATGCCGCGCTGATTTTGCCGAGGCGCTTGCAAACTCCCCGTAAGTGTGCTATACTGGATATGGCACAAAACTGAATTGTCCAAATAGTGGATACGAAGGGGCATCTCGTATCTCTTATTTCCCATATATGGAAAGTTTTGTGCCAACAATCGGAAATACACTACATGCAGGGTGCGATTGGAGCACGCTTTTTTTACGCCCTGCAAAATTTTGGAGGTAGGAAATGAAACAAAAACTTATTATCATACTGGCTGCCGCAGTCATGGCGCTCTCCTGTACGTTGCCCCTTGCTGCCTGCAACGACACTCCCACCGCAGACAGCGGCACGCCCTATCCAGATGAAAATGCAAGCCAAGGTTTGGAGTTTGCATTGAATGATGACAGCGTCTCCTACGCAGCAGCGGGCATCGGAACCTGCACCGATGCAGACATTATCATCCCCTCCCAATATAACGGCTTGCCCGTGACCGCCATTCGCCGGCAGGCGTTTGAAGACTGCACGAGTATTACGAGCGTCATGATGCCGGGCAGCATCAGAAGCATTGGAAGTGATGCTTTCCGGGGCTGCATCAATCTTGCAAGCATCACGATCCCCGACGGCGTCACCAGCATTGGGGACTATGCATTCGCCTATGCCGACAATCTTGCAAGTATTACGCTTCCCGACAGCATCACGAGCATCGGAATGTTGATGTGCACCGAGACAGCATTTTTTAATAACGAAGCAAACTGGGAAAACGATGTGCTCTATATCGGCAATCACCTGGTACAATCCTACAGCGACGCAAGCGAATATACGATCAGGAGCGGGACAAAGACCATCGGAGACTATGCATTTTATTCCTGTTGGGATCTTACCAGCGTCACCATTCCCGACGGCGTCACGAGCATCGGAAACTTTGCATTCTCTGAGTGCGGCAGCCTGACGAGCATCTCGCTCCCCGACAGCGTCACGCGTATCGGGCGCCGTGCATTCGCCGCCAGCAACAATCTTGCAAGTATTACGATCCCGGACGGCGTCACCGACATTAAAGATTCCGCATTCTACGCAACCGCATTGTACAACAATGAGAGCAATTGGGAAAACGGTCTCCTCTATCTCGGCAATCACCTGATCGAAGCGCGTGAGACTCTCTCGGGCGCACTTGAAATCAGGCCCGGAACCAGGACGATCGCAGAGTATGCCTTCTATTTGTGCAGGAGCATTACAGACATTGCGATCCCCGACAGCGTCACAAGCATTGGCAGAGCTGCATTTTCCGGCTGCAACGACCTTACGAGCATTGCGATCCCTGACGGCGTTACGAGCATTGAAGATGAAACCTTCGAGGGTTGCAGAGAACTGACAAGCATCGCCATTCCCGACAACGTCACGAGCATCGGCGATGAGGCATTTGCGGGCTGCGGATTTACCGATTTTGTCATTCCGGACGGTGTCACAAGCGTCGGGTCGACCGTGTTCAATTTTTGCGAAAATCTTACGAGCGTCACCATTTCCGAAAACGTCACAAACATCGGAGCGCATTTGTTCCTGGAATGCTACAACCTGGACAGCGTGACCTTTGAGAACACAAGTGGATGGACTGTCCAGCTTGAAGGACAGACGACAGACGGCACGCCCGTTGACGTGAGCGACCCCGAAGAGAATGAAGAATATTTTGCGAGTACATATAACGAATACATTTGGGTACGCTTTGCATAACTCTTCTTATCTCACCATCCATCAACCAAACATAAAAGAGCTGCCTGGTGGCAGCTCTTTTGTTTCGTTTTTTATGGAACGTACCCTGATTTTTGCGACCATTTACTCCTCAAAGGAGTGGCTGTGGGACGCCTCGCGCAGGAAGCTCTCCTGTGCGTTGACCGCCTCGCCCTCGGCGGGCACGGGATAGTACGCCCCGTCCGCGTGCAGTTCGCGCGCCTTGACGTTGTCCGCGAGCATCGTGCGTACGATGTCCTCGATCTCGTCGGCGATCTTTTCGTCCAGCACGGGCGTTGCGATCTCCACGCGCTTGTCGGTATTGCGCGTCATCAGATCCGCGCTGGAGATATACATGACCCTGTCCTTTCCGCTGCCGAAGCAGTAGACGCGGGAGTGCTCCAGAAATCTTCCTACGATGCTGACGACGCGGATATTGTCCGTGCGGCCCTCGATGCCGGGCACGAGGCAGCAGATGCCGCGAATGACCAGCTCGATCTTGACGCCCGCCTCGCTCGCCGCGGCAAAGCGGTCGATGATCTCCTTATCGGTGAGGGAGTTCATCTTGGCGAGGATCCTGCCCTCTTTGCCCGCCTTTGCCTTTTCGATCTCCCGATCGATGCAGGCGAGCAGCCCGCTCTTTAAGGTCTCGGGCGCGACCAGAAGGCGCTGATAGTGAAAATCGGTGTTGCAGATGGCGACGTTGCGGAAGAACGCGACGGCGTCCTCGCCGATCTTTTTGTCTGCCGTGAGGATGTTAAGATCGGTGTACTGGCGGGAGGTAGACTCGTTGTAGTTGCCCGTCCCGAGATGCGTGATATAGCTGATCTCGCCGCCGTCCTGCAAGACGATAGAAATGATCTTGGAGTGGACCTTGTAATTGTCCATGCCGTAGATGATCGTGCAGCCCGCCTCCTGCAATTTGTTGGCGAAATAGAGGTTATTCTCCTCGTCAAAGCGGGCGCACAACTCGATGACGACGGTGACTTGCTTTCCGTTCTCGCTGGCGCGGCACAGAAGCTCTGCGATGCGCGAATGGTGCGCGAGGCGGTAAATCGTGATCATGATGGAGCTGACCCGTTTATCGCGCGCGCACTCCTCCAGCAGATCGACGACGGGCGACATGCTGTCATAGGGATAGGACAGGAACACGTCGCGCGAGGAGATGAGCTCAATGAGCGAACTTGCGCCCGATACGCAGGAAGGGATCGCCCCCTTGAAGGGCTCGTACTTGAGCTTTGCCGCCTTTTCCGCAGGGAGATAGTTGCCCAGCGAGAAGAGGAACTTGTAGTCAAAGTAGCACTCGTCCTCGTAGCAGAACTTCGGATCGAGCTTGATGATCTTGAGCACGAAGTCCTTAAGCTTGCTGCTCTTGTTGTCCACTTCCAGCCGCACGACCCCCATCCTCGCGCGCGATTCCACCTTGCGCTTCATGACCTCGGTGAAATCGCGCTCCAGATCGGTATCCTCGATCGCGGTATCGAAGTCGGCATTGCGGGTGACGCGCACCATCAGCTGATCGCTGACCGTGTACCCCGTGAAGGCGTACTTGGCGCACAGACGCACGAGCTCCTCGAGGACGATGAGGCGCACCTTTTTGCCCTCGCCGATGCGGTAGAGTTTATCGAGCGCGGGGTTGATGGAGACGACGCCGATCATGCGACGCCCCTCTTTTTCCAGCTGGCAGATGACATAGCCGCGCTTGTTTTCAAACTGCATCAGAGGATGCTTTGCGTCCAGCACCATCAGCGAGAGAAGGGGCAGGACGCGGCGCAGAAAGATCTCGCGGCACTCCATTTCCTGACGGGGCGTCAGCTCGGAGGCACGCAGAAGTTTCAGACCGCTTGCCGAAAGCTCCTTGCGCAGCGCTTTGAAGCACTCCGCGCGCATGCGGTACTGCCGCTTGACGACGTCGGCAATCGCATCCAGTTGCTGCGCCGCGGTGAGACGAGTCTTGTTCTCCGTCTCGTTCGGCTCGGTGATGTTCTCGTTGACGAGGCTCCCGACGCGGACCATGAAGAATTCGTCCAGGTTGGACGTAAAGATGGACAAGAATTTGCAGCGTTCCAAAAGCGGGTTGGTCAGATCCTCCGCCTGATCCAGAACGCGCTTATTGAAGAGCAGCCAGCTGTACTCACGGTTCATGTAAATATCGCGCATGCACTTTTTGGTCGTCTTCTGCGGAATGGTGATGGGTTTGCTCATGGTTTCCTCTTCGTTGAATGGTTTATATGTTTTTCTTCGGACGCCCCCGCCGCTCGGGTGCGGACGCCTCGTTTCCCGCGCTCTGCGTCTGCGACATCTGCTCCGCCGCAGTTTTTGCCGCAGCCTTCCCGGCCGCGGTCCTTTTCGCCGGCTTTTTGACCGCCGGCTTTTTTGCTGCGGCCGTTGCCGCGGGCTTCTTGTCGGACTGCTGCGTCCCTTGCGCTGTCTTTTTGGGTCTGCCGCGCCGCTTGGCGACAGGCGCTTCCGCGGACGCATTGCCCGCAGGCAGCGTTCCTTCCGGACTTTCTGCGGAAGAGTCAGGCTGCCCGGCGGGTTCCCGGGCGACGCCGACGGGCGCGGACTCCGCGACGAGCGTTACATCGCTCACTTCGGACGGCGCTTCCCGCCCGCTGCGTTCGGGCGCGTCGAGCAAGGCATACTCGCCCTCCTCTCTTCCGTCGAGCACGAGGCGCAGATAGCCTTCCTTGACACCGCTCTCGCTGACGAGGATGCGCTCCACGCCAAAGCGCTTGAAGATCGCCTTCAACGCAACGACCGCCGCGCCGATGACATACACCTTTTCGGGCGCGTTTTTGAGGATGAGGCGGGAGCGGTCCGCGCCCTCCAGAAGGCGCCTGACCAGCTTTTTGTACTTCTTGTACTCGATGACCTTGCTCTCGGCAGGCTGCACTTTGGCAAAGTCCGCGTAAATATCGTAGACCGCCGTCGCCGCGGCGCCCACGAGAACGGCGGTGGCGAACTTCCCCTCTCCGGGCACGCCCGCGCCGTCAAACTTCTTTTTTAAATATTTGCGGATGGACTTGACCTCGTCCTCCGTCGGGTAGATATTGCCCACAAACTTGCGGGTGAGGTCGACAAGCCCGAATTCCAAGCCGAACATCTCCGCCTTCTCCGACTTGGAGAGGTCGCAGATCTCGATGGACTTGCCGCCCAGATCGATGAGGACGGCGCGGTCGTACGCGCGGTAGGAGAGATTGGCGATATAGTCGCAGTACGCCTCCGTCGGCTCGTCGATGAAGTTGATCGCAAGCCCCGTCTTTTCGCGCACGAAGCCTGCGATCTGCTCGCTGTTCGCGACATGCCGCAGCGCCGCGGTGGAGATGACGTAGCAGCGCTGCGCGCCCTCGGCAGCGGCGACCGCCTTCATGTGATCGAGCAACGCGGCGAGCTTTTCCATGCCGCGCGCGGAGAGCTTGTCGCCCTCAAAGTAGTGCGTCAGACTGAGCGCCGCACGCTCCTTGAAGAGGATCTCGTTCGTGCCGCCGTTTGCCGCAACGACCATGGAGATGCTGCTGGAGCTGACGTCGATGACAGAATATTTCATATTTCCTCCCGTTGCCTTTCCTCTATTTTACGCCCTGTCGCCGAAAGAAATGCCGATGCTGCGCGCAAGAGCGACCTCTTCGCCCTGCGGATCGACGAACTTATACTTCCCGGCAATGTCCGGAAGGGCATTGAAGGTGATATTGTTCCCGCTGACCGCCGCCGTCACGCCGAACCTGCCTTCGGCTGCGAGCTTTGCCGCATACCCGCCCAGACGGGTACACAGAAGCCTGTCGTAGGCGCACGGCGTTCCGCCGCGCTGCAGATAGCCGAGGACAGAATAGCGCGTCTCCTGTCCCGTGCGCGCGCCGATGACCTCGGCAAGGTGACGGGTGACGGTCGCCTCCCCCTGTTCGGGGCGGACGAACACGCGCTCCTCCTTCTTGAAGCGCGCCTCGCTGTCCAGCACCGCGCCCTCCGCAACGGCGATCATCGTGTACGTCTCGCCCGCGGCGATGCGCGAACTCACAAAGTCGCACACGGCGTCGAGGTTGAATGGGATCTCGGGAATGAGGATCATGTGCGCGCCCGCCGCGATGCCCGATTGCAGCGTCAGCCAGCCCGCCTTATTGCCCATGACCTCCACGAGCATGGTGCGCGAATGACTTCTCGTCGTCGTCTCGATGCGGTCAAAGGCGTCGGTGACGACCTCCACCGCCGTACGGAAACCGAAGGTGACGTCCGTGCCGTAGATATCGTTGTCGATGGTCTTGGGAACGCCGATGACGTTGCAGCCCTCCATGGAGAGGAGCGCCGCCGTCTTGTGCGTGCCCGCGCCGCCCAGCGTGAACAGGCAGTCCAGCCCCATCTTCTTGTAGTTCGCGACCATCTTGGAAAGGCGCGTGCCGCCCTCCTCGGGCACGGTCATGCGCTTGAAGGGCGTGCGGCGGGTGCGCAGAATGGTGCCGCCCAGCGTCAAAAGCCCTTCCAGATCCTCCCGCGTCAGCGGATAGCTCTCGCCGCGGATCAGCCCCGCGTACCCCTCGGGGATGCCCACGATCTCTGCATTGTTGACGTTCTTGAGCAGATACAGTCCGATGGCGCGGATGACCGCATTCAGGCCCGCGCAATCGCCGCCGCTCGTCAGTATTCCGAATTTCATATTCAGCCTCCATTTCTTCCCACTTTATTGTACTCCCTCCCGCCCGCGTTGTCAAGACGTCGCGCCACGTTCCTTTGCCCGAAATTGTAATAAAATTGTAAACTTTCATCGCTTCTGCGCGCGCGGGCGCAGACGCACGCCTTTCCGAAGAAAAAGAGCTGTCTCGCATCTGCGAAACAGCCCTTGGTACAGAGAAACCGTAAACAGGCTCAGATGAATTTACCCGTCTTGCTTTCGGGCGTACGGCGGATGCGATCGGGCGTGCCCGCGGCGACGATCCTGCCGCCCTCGTCTCCGCCGCCCGGGCCCATGTCGATGAGATAGTCCGCGCTGCGGATGACGTCGAGGTCGTGTTCGATGACGATGACCGTCGCGCCGTGATCGATCAGCGTCTGGAACACGCCCACGAGCGTTCTGACGTCCAGGGGGTGCAGGCCGATCGTCGGCTCGTCGAAGATGAACACGGCGTCCTGCTGCGCCTTCCCCATCTCGCTCGCGAGTTTGAGCCGCTGCGCCTCGCCGCCCGAGAGGCTGGGCGTCTGCTCCCCGAGCGTCAGATAGCCCAGTCCCAGATCGTCCAAAACCTGCAGCCGCTGACAGACAAGCTTCATCTCGCGGCAGGCGGTGAGCGCGGTGTGTACGCTCATTGCCATGACGTCCGGCATGGAATATTCCTTTCCGTCCTTGCACGTATAGCGGACGGCATGCGCCTGTTTTGCATAGCGCGTCCCGCGGCAGTCGGGACAGGGGATATCCACGTCGGGCAGGAACTGCACGTCGAGGCTGATCGATCCCGTGCCATCGCATACGGGGCAGCGGAGCTTGCCCGTATTGTAGGAAAAATCCCCCGCCTTATAGCCGCCCGCCTTTGCCTGGGGCGTGCGGGCGAAGATCTTGCGCAGCTCGTCGTGGACGTCGGCATAGGTCGCGACCGTCGAGCGCACGTTGATGCCGATGGGCGTGGCGTCGATGAGCTTGACCTGCCCGATGCCTGCCGCCTCGACGGCGCGGATATGTCCGGGCAGCGCTTTGCCATGGATCCCGGCCTCCAGCGCGGGGATGAGGCTTTCGAGGATGAGCGTCGTCTTGCCCGAACCGGACACGCCCGTGACAACCGTGAGCCTGCCCTTCGGGATCGCGACTTCGAGCGGCTTGACCGTGTGGATCGCGCCCGTCCGAAGGCGAATCGTGCCGTTCGCAAACAGCTCCGCCTCTGCCGCCTGCGGGCGAAGGCTGTCCCGGGGCGCATAGCAAAGAAAGGGGCCGATGCGCGAGTCCGGGTTTTTGACGATCTCATCGACGCTTCCCTGCGCGATCACCGTCCCGCCGTCCGCGCCTGCGCCCGGGCCCATTTCGATGATATGGTCGGATACGCCCAGGATCTGCGTGTCGTGATCGACCAGGATCACGGAATTCCCGTCTGCGACCAGATCGTGCATGACGTCGACAAGCCCCACGATGTTGGAGGGGTGCAGTCCGATGGACGGCTCGTCCAGCACATACAGGACGCCCGTCGTGCGGTTGCGTACGGCGCGCGCAAGCTGCATGCGCTGCCGCTCCCCCGTCGAGAGCGTGGATGCCGCGCGGTCGAGCGCAAGATACCCCAATCCCAGATCCATGAGCCGCTTTGCGACGGTGCGGAAGGATTCGCAGATGCTCTCCGCCATCGGGCGCATCTCCTCGGGCAGGCTCGCGGGGACGCCGTCCACCCATGCCCCAAGCTCCGAAAGTGTCATGCGGCAGGCCTCGTCAAGGGAGATCCCCCGCAGACGGGGTGCGCGCGCCCCTTCGCACAGGCGCGATCCGCCGCAATCGGGACAGACGTCCTGCTTCAAAAACTTTTCCACGCGCTTCATGCCGCTCTCGTCCTTGACTTTGGAGAGCGCGTTTTCCACCGTGTACACGGCGTTATAATAGGTAAAATCCAGTTCCGTCGCCACGTCCGAATTTTTTGCACGGTAAAAGATATGCTTCTTTTCGGCAGGGCCGTTAAACACGATGCCCTTTTCGCGCTCGGTCAGATCGCGGAACGGCACGTCGGTGCGGACGCCCATCGCACGGCATACGTCCGTCATCAGCGACCACATCAGCGAATTCCACGACGCGACCGCCCCTTTGTCGATCGTGAGCGACTCGTCAGGCACGAGCGTGCTCCGGTCCACCGTACGCACGATGCCCGTTCCGCCGCAGGTGGAACACGCCCCCTGGCTGTTGAAGGCAAGCTCTTCGGCGGACGGCGCATAGAACCGCTCCCCGCAGACGGGACAAGTCAGCTCCTGCCCCGCGGCGACTGCGAGCGTCGGGGAGAGGTAGTGCCCGTTGGGGCAGCGGTGGTTGGCAAGGCGGGAGAACATGAGGCGCAGACTGTTTAACAGCTCCGTCCCCGTGCCAAACGTACTGCGGATGCCCGGCACGGCGGGCCGCTGATGCAGCGCAAGGGCGGCCGGGACGTACAAAATCTCATCCACCTGCGCCTTTGCCGCCTGCGTCATGCGGCGGCGGGTATAAGTCGAAAGCGCTTCGAGATATCGGCGGGAGCCCTCCGCATACAATACGCCCAGCGCAAGCGAGGATTTTCCCGAACCGGACACGCCCGCAATGCCGACGATCTCGCCCAAGGGCACGTCCACATCGATATTTTTCAGATTGTGCACCCGCGCACCGCGGATCTTGATATGATCTGCCATATTTTTCTCCGTTGGCCTGCCCGTTTGTCAAAGAGGCGACCTAAGATAAGAATAAGGGGAACGGGTTGGAAAGTCAATTATTTTTTGCAAACCAAATGGCTTTTTACGACGCTTTTTCCAAATTCTCTTGCAGATGGATGCAACAATATGTTAGAATATGATCCATGGCGAACGGCAAACCCGGCGCGCATTTTTCCGCGGCCGGGGATGATAAGGGAAAACGCGATGAAAGCGATCAAATTTCTGTGGGACAGACATCTTGATTTTATTACCTGGATTTCAACGGCAGGGTTCCCCGCCTGGTGGAAGGTATTGATCGGTTTTTTGGAGATCCTGTGCATAATATGCGTTTTTATCCTATCATGGATCTTTACGACTTGGTATTTTGCACTTGCCATTACTGCCGGGAGTATCCTCGGGATCTGCATTGCATGCTGCATCGCAGAACTGTTCGTACGGCTCATCTTAAAAATCGTACGCCAATGTAAAAAACAACCATAACACAAAGAGCACCCGCTTGGGGTGCTCTTTGTGTTATGGAGCTTCTGGCCGGACTTGTAAGGAGCGGCTTGCCGCGACGGAATAGCGTATCGTTCGCCGCTTTCTTGTAAAGCGGCGCGATCGCGTCACCGGCGACCTACTCCTTCCCCAAAAAAGTTTGCCGCCCTTCCTTTCCCGCACGCTTAACCTTTCCCAAACTTTTTCGGGGACCCCGTCTTTTGAATCAATAGGCCGCTCGGTCCGCGTCCCACAAAATGCC
>CALVWM010000044.1 GCA_944367185.1 uncultured Clostridia bacterium
AGGACCTCATAGCCCTGCTTCATCGCAGCTTTTGCCGTAAGTTGGTACCGCATGCCCGCCTGACACTCGCCCGCGAACCCGCGTGCGAGGTTGTAAAAGGTCTGCGTCTTGGTAAAGTCCATACCGTTCCTCCCTTACACAACCTCATTATGGGCGGAAGGCGCGCGCTTTATACGAAAAAATCCCGCCGAAAGCGGGACTTTTGCAAAATTCTCTTTTTGTCCGCGCGGAGAGCGCTTCTGCCTGCGCTACGGCACCTCTGCGCCGATGATCTCGGCGAGCACGGCGCGCGATTCCGCCTCCTCCCCCTCCGCGGTGAGGATGTCCCCCTCCAAGATGAGCGTGTTGCCGTCGGGCAGGATGCGCTCCTCCCCGCGCTCGATGCGGGTGATGCGCACGTCCGCGGGCCATAAGACGTCGCGGATGCGCCGCCCCGCCGCCATACCCGTGCCATTCACGAAGTAGCGCGCCGCAAACAACGCCGGCTTGTCCTCTTCCTCGAGCATCTCGTCGAGCAGGCGCTCATATACGGGCTTGGTATGGAAGATATCGCCGACGAGGTACCCCGCCGCGACGCCCATGACCGCGGGCAGCAGGAACATGAAGTTCCAGGTCAGCTCCACCGTCATCACAATGCCCGTGACGGGCGCCTTGGCAATGGCGGTGAAGTACGTCGCCATGCAGATGACGATGAGCATGTCCGTATAGGCGGGATCCATGCCCATGGTCTGCGCGAGTAAACTCAACAGCGCGCCCAGCCCCGCGCCGATGGCGAGCATGGGAACAAACGCGCCGCACGGCACGCCCGCGCCCATGTTGAGCACGGTGGCGACGAGCTTAAGAACAACGACGATGAGCAGGCTCGCCCAGAGCGGCGAGGAAAAGACGGAAATGCTCGCCTCAGAGGCGCTGCCAAGATCGGAGATGAAAGCGTGTCCGCCGCCGATCGCATAGAGGGAAATGAGTCCCGCCGCGCCTGCAAACAGGAAGGGAAGGAGAAATTTGCCCGTCCCCTTCCAGAACTTCAGCTTTTTAAACAGCCTGCGCGCGAGGAAGATGAGGTAGTACGTCCCCACGCCGAGCAGCGCGGTAAGAAGCGCCGCGCCCAGAACGTAGGCGTAAAAGACGGGCGTAAAGTCGGAAAAGACGAAGGTGGAAAAGTACGCGCCGACGGGCAGCCCCAAAGGCACGGCGAGCAGCATTCGCATGAGCACCGCGACGACGACCGCCGACACCGCGCAGAAAAAGACCTCGGGCGTGAAGCGCTTCTGCCCCTCCTCGAAGGCGAATGCCATGCCCGTGAGCGGAGCGTTGAAGGCGACGGCGAGCCCCGCGCACGCGCCGCCCGTGATCTGATAGCGCCTTATGAGCGCGTTGCGCCGCAGAAGATCGCTCGCGCCGTGTCCGAGCGCGCCGCCGATGAGGATGCTCGGCCCCTCGCCGCCCGCAGACAGCCCCATGAAGATGGTGAACAGGCTGACCGCGAACATGCCCGTCAGCTCGCGGTACCAATGAAAGCGCATAAGTCCGCGCATCGCGCCCTCCGTCTGCGGGATGCCGCTGCCGCGGATGAGGGGCAGGAAACGGACGACCCCGCCCACGACGATCGCCCCGAGCGCGAGCGCCAGAAATAAAAGGGGCACAAATGCGGGATGATCGAGGAAAAAACGATAGTAGCCGCGCGCAAAGTCCTCCGCCGCGGCGGCAAGCGCCGCGTAGAGGGAGACGAGCACCCCGACGAGCGCGCCCGTGAGCGCGCCGACGAGGACGATCTGAACGCCGCTTCCAAGGCGGCGGCGAATGTGCGCAGACTGTTTCATGCCTTGTATTCTAACACAACGCGCGCAAAATGTAAACGCCACGCAGAAGAATTTTGAAAATTTAGTGAAAATCAATGCGCGGCGCGCCTGTTCGGGCGCGCCGCGCATCATTTACGATCTTACTCCGCTGAAACTTCCGGCAGTATCACGGAAGTAGTGCCATAGGTATAAGTAGCAACAGCATAGCCATCGGTAGACATATTTGATGTCTCATCCCCCGCACTTTGGACCTCAAATCTAACTACTTTACCATTTTCAAATTGAATGTTGATAAAATCCCAGATTTCCCGATAGCCATCTGTAATAATTTCTCCCATATCGGCAATCACAAGATCGTTCACTTCATATTGCTGAAGTTGCGCATTGTACGAATACAAATCATAGGCATATCTTTTTTGAAACAGCCATTTCTGAAATGCCGCATTCAATTCATCAGGCTTTTCTGGTTCTTGCCTCTCTACCCGCCATTGTCCGTTTGTGTCTTTCCGATAGACATTCAAAACAGTTTCTTCGTTATCCTCCGAAGTGAGAATCTCCCCGTATGCTTCCACTTCCCACTCGATCACTTGCGACGACTCATAACAAGAAGATATTTTTGCATAGTACTTATTTTCATCAAATCGGTATTCTTGCAAAAGTGTGGGATATTCATTACCATCGTTTGATACAACAACCGTGCGGCTGACGTAGGACATATTCTCTCCCAGCAAATCACGAACATTGCCGGTAATTAACGCCTTACGGAGCGCCGCGTTCCACTCCTCCTCGGTGACGGTCGTGCGCACGGCGGGCTCATCGCCGCCCTGCGGGTCGTTTTCTGTGCCGCCGCCCTGGGTAACGTCCTCATTGTCGCCTTGCTCAACTTCATTGTCCTGCTGTCCCGCTGTCGCGTTGTCGCACGCAGCAAACCCGAATGCGCACGCGCTCAGCATGAGTGCCGCAAAAATCACCGACAAAATCCGCTTTTTCATTACATTCCCTCCGTTTGTTTCTATTATACCCCCCCATGAAATGTCAAGTCTTTTCCACATTTCAAGTGTCAAATTCAAATAAAGAAGCGCGGCGCGCCGAACAGGCGCGCCGCGCATAGTTGGCAAAAATCAGAACTGTGCCTGGTAGAGCTGCGCGTAGAAGCCGCCCTTTTTGAGAAGCTGCTCGTGCGTGCCCTGCTCGACGATCCTGCCCGCGTTCATGACGAGAATGACGTCCGCATTCTGAATGGTGGAGAGGCGGTGCGCGACGATGAAGCACGTCCTGCCCTCCATGAGCTTGGCGAAGGCGTCCTGCACCAATTTTTCCGTGCGCGTATCGATGTTGCTCGTCGCCTCGTCGAGAATGAGCATGGGCGGTCGGCAGATCATGACCCGCGCCACGCACAGAAGCTGCTTCTGCCCTTCGGAGAGCGACCCTTCGCCGCCGATGATCGTATCGTACCCCTTGGGCAGGCGCTTGATGAAGCCGTGCGCGTGCACCGCCTTTGCTGCCGCGATCATCTCCTCCTCCGTGCAGTCGGGCTTGCCCATGCACAGATTTTCGCGCACGGTGGCGCGTTTGAGCCACGTCTCCTGCAGCACCATGCCGTAGTTTTTGCGCAGCGAGGCGCGCGTGATATTGCGCACGTCCTGCCCGTCCACCGAGACGCTGCCGCCGTCCACGTCGTAAAAGCGCATCAGAAGATTGATGACGGTCGTCTTGCCGCAGCCGGTGGGCCCGACGATGGCGACGCGGTGCCCCGCCGTCACGCTGACGTTGAAATCGCGGATGAGATCCTGATCGGGACGGTAGGAGAAGCTGACGTCCTGAAGCGCCACGTCCCCCTTCGCCCTGCCCAGATCCGCGCAGCCTTCGTCCGAGGGCTGCTCCTCCTCCGCCGTGAGCGCAAAGATGCGCGCCGCGCAGGCGAGCGAGTTCTGGAACTCCGCGAGCACTTCGGTGATCTCGTTGAAGGGCTTGGTGTACTGGTTGGTGTAAAAGAGGCAGCTTGAAAGGCTCCCCACCGTGAAGGCAGCCGCCGTTCCCGCCGTCGAGATACAGATGAGCGCACCCGTCAGCGCGACGCCCGCGTAGACGATGGAATTGATGAAGCGGGTGACGGGGTTGGGCGTGGAGGCGAAGAACACGGCGCGCAGGGCGCACTTGCGGAATTCCTCGTTCTTTTCGCGGAACACTTCGGCGTTCTCGTCCTCGTGCGTGTACGCCTTGACGACTTTTAAGTTCCCGATCGCCTCGTCAATGAATGCCGTCTGATCGGCGCGCACTTCCGCCTGACGCTTGAAGGTCTTGTAGGTGCGCGAGGAGATGAAGCGCGCCGCAAACAGCGAGAGCGGCGTGACGCACACGACGACGAGCGCGATCTCCCAGCGCATGACGAACAGGATGACGAGCACGCCGAGAATGGTCGTGACGCCCGTCAGAAGCTGCGTGAAGCCGAGCAGCAGCCCGTCCGCAAACTGCTCCGCGTCCGTCAGGACGATGCCCGCGACCTCGCCGTACGGGCGGGCGTCCAGATACTTCAGAGGCAGGCGCTGGAGCTTTGCAAAGGCGTCCTCGCGCACCTGCGCCAGCAGGTGGAACACGATGCGGTTGTTGATGAGGCTTAAAAGATACTGCGCGACGAACGCCACGGCGATGCACGCGCCGATCGCGACGAAGATCGAAAAGATCTCTTCGTAGTGCACGTTGTTCTCGCCGATGATGCAGTCGATCGCCTTGCCGATGAAGTAGGGCACGGCGAGCTGCGCGGCGACGGTCGCGAGCGCGCACAGCATAGAGAGCGCCAAAAGGGGCGCAAACGGCTTTAAGTAATGAAGAATGGTGCGGAAGTTCTCCCGCCTGGAGACAGTTTTCATTGCAGCGCCTCCTTTGCCTGTGACGCGGCGATCTCGCGATAGAGCGCGCAGCTGCCCATGAGCTGCTCGTGCGTGCCGATGCCCGCAATGCCGCCGTCGTCTAAGACGACGATCTTGTCCGCGTGCCGCACGGACGCCGTGCGCTGCGAGACGATGAGCACCGTGCAGTCCAGCCCCCGGAGCGCCTCCCGGAGCCTTGCGTCCGTTGCGTAATCGAGCGCGGAGGAGCTGTCGTCGAGGATGAGCACTTCGGGATCGCGGACGAGGGCGCGCGCGATGGTCAGTCGCTGCCGCTGTCCGCCCGAGAGGTTCTTGCCCTCCTGCTCGACGGGCGCGTCCAGCCCGCCCTTCGCCCTGACGACGTCCTCCGCCTGCGCAAGGCGGACGGCGCGCGCGAGCTGCTCGTCCGTCGCCCCGCCGTTGCCCCATAGGAGGTTGGAGCGGATGGTCCCCTTGAACAGAACCGCCTTCTGCGGCACGACGCCCACGCGCTCACGGAGCGTCTCTGCGGGAATGGCGTTGACGTTGACGCCATTCAGTCTGACCGCGCCGCGGCTGGCGGGGTAGAAGCGGGGCAGCAGGTTGACGAGGGTGGATTTGCCCGAGCCCGTGCCGCCTAAAATGCCCACCGTCTCGCCGCGCTTTGCGCTGAAGGTGATATTGTGCAGCGCGGGCGCGCCGCCGCCGTGATAGGCGAACGTGACGTCCTCAAAGGAGAACGCGGGCGCGTCCGGCGCACCCTGCTCCTGCGCTTCGGGCGCAAGGGTCGCAGGCTCGCCCTCCCGCTCCAGAACCGCCTCGATGCGCTTTTCGCAGGAGATCGCCTTGGAGACGGTGAAGATGAGGTTTGCGAGTTTGACCAGCTCCACCAGAATGATGGAGAGATAGCTGTAGAGCGCGACGACGTCGCCCTGCAATAAGATCCCGCCGTCCACGCGCGTCGCGCCCACCCAGACGAGGGCGATCGCGGCGATGTTGACAAGGGCGTAGGTCAAGGGATTGGTGATCGCGGCGATGCGCCCCGCCCGCTTTTGCTCCTTTCGGAGCGCCGCGTTGCGCGCCTCGAACTGTTCGACTTCATCCTTTTCCTTGCAGAACGCGCGCACGACGCGCACGCCCGCGAGGTTTTCGCGCGTGGCAAGATACACGCCGTCCATCCTGCCCTGCACCTTTTTGTAGAGCGGGATGCAAAGCGCCATGATGCCGACGACGGCGAGCGCGAGCAGCGGAATGACCGCGACAAAGACGAGCGCCGCCGCCCAGTCCACCGTGAACGCCATGATCATCGCGCCGAATACGATGAGCGGCGAGCGCAGCAGCAGGCGCAGCGTCATGTTGACGCCTGACTGCACCTGATTGACATCGCTGGTCATGCGCGTGATCATCGTCGCGGTGCCCATTTCATCGATGCTCGTGTAGGACATGGACTGCAACTTGTCGAACAGGCGAGCGCGCAGCTCCGCCGACGCGCCCACCGCGGCCTTTGCCGCGAAGAACTGCGCCGTGAGCGCGAACGCAAGTCCCGCGACGCCGAACGCGACGAGGATGAGACAGCGCGTGAGGATATAGCCGACGTCGCCGCCTGCAATGCCGATGTCCATGATCTGCGCAACGACCAGGGGCACGAGAAGTTCCATCACCGCTTCGCACAGCTTGAAAAGCGGCGCGAGAATAGCTTCCTTGCGGTATGCCTTCAGGCAGGAAAACAGATGCTTCAAGGTTCTCTCCTTTCCTATCGGCGGGATGGTCGTCCCGCCCATTGATTCCGACGCGCGCCCCTGCGCGGAATCCTCCGCGCAGGGGCGCACAATGATCACAAAATGCGTAAAATATTCTTTGCCCTGCCTACGGGCACGGGCGCGGTCTGACGGGTGCAGTTCTCCGTGCGGACGACGACCCCCTCCGCGTTCTCCCGCCCGAAGGGAACGAGCACGTTTGCGCCTACTTCTACCCTGAAGGGCGCAAGATACCAGCAGGGCGTGCCTGCCACGTCCACCTTGGCAAAGGTATACACCTCGCCGTCCGAGAGCACGCCGCCCGAAAGAGAATGGATCATAACTGCCTCCGTTGAAATTCGTCCGCCGCGCGGGCGGTTCATATCGCCTGAAAACACGGCGCCTTAAAAGAGGGGCGCAAACAGCTTGGCGATCTCGCATACCCACCGCCAGACGACGTTCTTCTTGGCGTCCTCCTGCGTCTGCAAAGAGGATGCGGCGATCGTGCGGAGCATGTCCTCCTTGATCGCGGGGATCGCCGCCGTATCGTACATGAACACGGCGTTCTCATAGTGGTGCATGAAGGAGCGATAGTCGAGGTTGATCGTCCCGACGACCGCCGCCTTGTCGTCCGCCAGAAAGCCCTTGGCGTGCACAAAGCCGGGCGTGTATTCGTAGATCTTGACGCCGCCCTTGATGAGCGCCATATAGTTGGAGCGGGTGAGCGCAAACGCCACCTTTTTGTCGGGAATGTGCGGCGTGATAATGCGCACGTCCACGCCGCGCTCCGCCGCGAGCACGAGAGCCTCGCGCATGCGGTAGTCGATGATGAGGTAGGGCGTCATGATCCACACATAGCGGCGCGCCATGCTCAGAATGTTGATATACACGTCCTCGCCCACGCTGCGCGGGTAGACGGGACGCGGTCCGCTGCCGTAGGGCTGCACGAAGCCCTGCCCTTCAAACTTTTCGTATGTTTCGGGGATGTAGGGCGCGAAGTCCTCGGGCGCGTCCTTGGCGGAGAGGTTGTAGAGCTTTAAGAACATGAGCAGCAGCCCCTTGACGCCTTCGCCCTCCAGACGGATGGCGGTATCCTTCCAGTGCCCGAAGGGAGAATTGATGTTGACGTACTCGTCGGCAAGGTTGATGCCGCCCGTATAGCCCACCTTGCCGTCGATGACGGTGATCTTGCGGTGATCGCGGTTGTTGTGGACGTTGGAGAGCACGGGCACAAAGGGGGAAAATTTATGGCACCTGATGCCGAGCCTTTGAAGCTTTTTGGGATAGAAGGTGTTGACGCAGCCCATACAGCCGATGTCGTCGTACATGAAGCGCACCTCGACCCCCTCTTTGACCTTGCGCGCGAGCACTTCGAGGATCTCGTTCCAGAACTCCCCCTTCTTGATGATGAAGTACTCCATGAAGATATAGTTTTCAGCGCGTTCCAGATCGGCAATGAGGCGGTCGCGGAACGCCTCGCCCACGGGGAAGTACGCTGTCTTGGTGTTCTCGTAGACGAGCGCCGCGTCGTTGCTGGTCAAAAGCGCCTCGCTGACATCCGACCAGCGGCGCATCTCCGCGTCCAGACGGGCGCGGGAGACCCCGCCCTGTTCAAAGCGACGGGCGTTTTCAAAGCTCTGCACCGCACGCTTGCGGCTCTTGCGGCTGGGACGATGAGAGGAAAACGTCGTGTAGATGGCAACGCCGAACAACCCGAGCGCGATGATACACAGGATCCACGGGATCTTGGTCTCGGGGACCATGTCGCGGTTGGCGGCGTGGATTGCGGTGATAAATACGACGATGCCCGAGATCGCCTGCACGATGAGGATCCCCCATGAGGCGGCGAACTCCTCGTTGATCAGCAGGATGATGAGATAGGTCAGGAAGTACCCGAGCCCGAGGATGAGGGCAACTTCCGCCAGAAAGAGCAAAATGATCGTCAGAGCGACGATAAAAAACCGACTGAAGAGTTTTTTGAGCATTTTGTCCTCCTTCCGCCATGCGGCGCATTTTTGTTTCTTTGTATCGCGTCTCTATATCTTCGTATATTGGATACAGCCGCAGGGAAGCGGCGATGCGGCGAACGTTCCCGTCAGGCGCACGTCCGCCCGCGGCGTATGCAGCGATCGAAGTCCGTCCATGCCCGCAAAGGCGTCCGGATCGATGTCCTGCGCGGCGACGGTACAGACGTTGACTTCCGCGATCGTCGGGCAGGCATAGAACGCGTTTGCCGTGAGCACGCCGCCCGTCACCGTGACTTTTGCAAGCGTTTCGGGCACACGGTACCCGAAATCAGAGACAAACAGGTGCGCAAACAGCCCTTCCCGCTCGCTCCCCGCGCCGCTTTTCGCGCTCCCGGCGAAGGGCAGCGTCAGCTCGCAGAGCGACGCGCAGGCAGCGAGCGCGCCCTCGTCCGCGAAGTCCGCGTCGGGCAAGACGAGCGAAGTTGCCGTCGGCGCGGCACAGACGATGCGCCTGCCGCCCGCAGTATCCAGCGTGACGACGCGCCCGTCCGAAGCGTAGGGCGGGGCGACAGAGATGTGCGCCACTTGCGTCCCCGCGAGGCGGGAGGCGGAGAATTCCACGCCCTCGCGGCAATCGAGCGCCGTCACCCCGAGGTCTGCGATCGTTCCCGCCGCGGGAAACCCCGCAAAGATCGTAAGCGTGCCGTCATACCCGGCGGGCGGCGCATCGGCCGCGATCAGCGTCTCGCCGTTCCAGGAGAGCAGCCCGTTCGCATACCAGAGCCTGCGCGAAAAGGTGCGCATGAGCGCTGCACGCTCGGGGCGCATACATGCCTCCTGCGAGAGGGAGAGCACCTGCGCATAGCTGCCCGTATCCAGCGTGCGATATGCCGTACGGTATGCCTGCGAGGCGACAATGGTACCCGTTTTTCCGTCACGTTCGAGAAAAATGTGCGCATCGTCCGCGCCGGAAAAGCCGGCAAAGACGGAGGCATAGCTCTCCTGCGTGACGCCGTCCTGCCATTGGCACAAATACGTCTCCTCCGCCGCGCTGCGTCGGGGCGGAGGCAGAAAAAGAAGCGCCGTCCCGGCAAGCCAGAGCACGGCGACCGCAAGAACCGCAAGCCGCTTCACCATGTCAGGCGGTGCAGCGCGCCCTCCTGCGCAAGGCCGCCGAAACCGTTCTGCCGCAGCCCTTCGTAGACGGCGATCGCGACGCTGTTGGACAAATTCAAAGAGCGCGCCTCCTCCCGCATGGGGATGCGGACACATTCCCCGGGGTGCTGCACGAGAAACTCCTCGTCCAGCCCGCGCGTCTCCCGCCCGAACACGAGAAAGTCCCCCGCGCGGTACTGCGCCTCGGCATATGTCCGTTTTGCCTTGGTCGTAAACAGGTGCAGCCGTGCCGCGGGGTACTGCGCGAGAAAGTCTTCGAGGCTCTCGTGCACTTCCACATGGACGAGATGCCAGTAGTCCAGCCCCGCGCGCTTCAGGTATCTGTCGGAGATCTCAAACCCGAGCGGGCGGACAAGATGCAGCGTGCAGCCCGTCGCGGCGCAGGTGCGCGCGATATTGCCCGTGTTCTGCGGGATCTCCGGCCGGACCAGCACAACGTGAAACATAGCTTCCCCCTTCTCCGAACTCATATGCCTATTTTACTTCAAATCTTATCATTTGGCAAGAGTTTACGGGGAATTTTCCAAAATCTGCGCCGTGCCACAGGCATGTCAATATTTCTGACATGCGTTTGACATGCCATTTCTTGACATTTACCCGGTCTGCGCCATATAATATGACTGAACATCAAAGCCTTGACAATCAATTTCGTTCTTTACATCCCATCCATATTTTTTTCTCAGGAAAAAGCCGGGCGTTTCGCCCGGCTTTTTCCGCGTTCCTCAGTCAGGAAAGATAACTCCCCTGCGCGCTCTCGTGGACGCGGAAGATGCGCACTTCCTCGCCCGTACGCGCGTCGAGGTAGAAGATGAACTGCTCCTCGCCGCTCGTGCAGACGAACTCGTAGGCGAGCATCTCCCTGCCCCGCACGGGAATGAGCGCAAGATGCGCGGCGTGCACGGTCAGCTCGGGAGAGAGCTTCGCCTCCGCCTCCGCCTCGGAGAGGGCGGGCGACGTGTTTCGCTCGCCGTGATGATTGACGAGGTATCCCCTCGCATCCATGCCGACCACCCGGCCCTTCTCCTCGCAGACGCGCACGCGGATCATGTCCGGATAGGCGCGCACGCCGTCGATCTCGGCGACATAGGTGATGGAGGCGACCATGCCCGCATCGGAGAACCAGACGGGGGTCAGATGCTCATAGCCAAGCATCTTCAGATGCGCCTGCGCAAGCGTATCGCAGCTCTCCAGATCGAAGTTCTTGGTGCTGCATGCCTCGAAGCTGTCAAAGAAGGCGAGCTTTCCGCCGTTCTTGGTGACCTGCGCAAAGAATTCCGTCCCGTTCCCGTCCGTCAGCACGAAGTTGTACGCCCTGACATCGCGGGAGAGCGTCTCGCCCGTCAGTCGGACGTCGGCGATCTGATAGCCTTCAAAGTATTGGCGCACCTTCTGCTCGGCCTCGGACGCGGGGATCTCCACCGTGCCCGCAAGCTGATTTTCCTCCACGTTGCCCTCGCCTGCAAACGGAACGTCGCGGATCTCCTTGCGCTCCGCGCGCATGCCCTGTCCCAGCTCTGAAAGGCGATTGGAGACATCCCCCTGTGCACCGTCAAAGAACGCCTGCATCTCCTCGGCGGGCGTGTGCAGCGCGAGGTCGTTGAGTTCGGCGCACAGCGTCGCGTTGGTCTCGTACAGCGCGGCTATGCGTTCGCGGTCCTCCTGCGAGAACGTACCGCCCGAGGAGAGCTTGTGCAGCATGGCGCGCGCCGCCGCACCCGTGCGGTTGACAAAGGCGGAGATGTCCGTTCCCGTCGCCGCGTCCACGGGCATTTTTTCGAGCGCGCTCTCCAACATGGCGCTGTCCACCAGGATCTCCGTGAGCAGCGTGCGCTGTTCGTTTGCGCCCGAGGAGACGCGGAGCTTGGCAAAGTTATCGTCCATGTCCTCGGAGACGGAGACCATCTCGTAGAGGGTAGCGCGGTACCCGTTTGCCGACTGCATCATCATGTCGTTCATGCGGAAGTAACCCGCCGTGACGACAGTCGCGAGCGCGAGGCATGCCGCCCCGAGCACGCTGACTGCGGCGATCCAGCCGCCGATGCCCGGGGCGCGCTTTTTGCCGCCGCCAGACTTCTTGCCGCTGCGCTTTGCGGCGCGCTTCTCCTGCGCCTTCTTGCGCGCTTCCTGTTTTTCCTTGAGCTTCTGCTCGCGCGCCTCCTGCTTTTGCCTGCGCTCGGCAAGACGGGCGCGCTTTTCGCGGTTGCGCCGCGCCGTGCGCTCCGCCGCGCTCTCGGTGGCGAGCATCTGCTTCCTTGCCGCCTTTGCGGCGAGTTTTTCCGCGCGCTCGCTCTTGCTCGCGGCTACCGCCTCCTCTTTTTTCTCACGCGCCTCCAGCTTTTGCGTCAGTTTCTCCTGCTTCTTCTGCGCGAGCGCGAGTTTGTGCGCTTCCTTCTTCGCGGCGCGCGCCTTTGCCGCCTCGAAACGGGCGTCCGCCGCCGCATGTTCCGCCTCTACCGCCTGCTGCGCCGCCTGCTTTTTGCGTCCTGTGCTGTTGCGCTTCGCCGCAGTGCGCCCGGACGCCGACGGCTGCTCCTGCGTGGGAGCCGGGCCTTTTTGATCGCGATCTTCCGCGAGCGACTCCACTTTCTTTGCACCGCTGGATACATTCTTTCCGATCTTCTTTTCCATAATTCCTCCTTAAATGGCAAAGACGTGCTTGCCGATGACCGTCACCGTCTCGCGGCTGAAGATCCACGAGCTGGTCGCGACAGCGGGATTGTAGTAGTACAGGCACCCGTAGGTGGGATCCCAGCCGTTGATGGCGTCGCGTGCGGCGCGGTATGCCGTATCGTTGGGTTCCAGGTTGATCTGTCCGTCGTCCACCGCGGTGAAGGCGCCCTTCTGGTAGATGACGCCTGCGATCGTGTTGGGGAAATCGGGGCTCTTGACCCTGTTCATAATGACTGCGCCGATGGCGACCTGCCCCGTGTAGCTCTCCCCTCTGCCCTCGGCATAGATCGCTTTTGCCATGAGATAGACGTCGGACGAGGTGTACCCGTTGACGCCGCCCGACGTGCTCTGCGAAGTGCCCGCGAGCGCGTTGTAGGAATCGTTCATGCCCAGCGCCTTATAGGTCGCCTTGCCGACGATGCCGTCCGCCGTCAGCCCGTTCTTCTGCTGAAAAGATACGACTGCTTTATAGGTCGCCGCGCCGAAGATGCCGTCCACCGCGCCCGAATAGTAGCCCCAGTTCTTCAGACGGCGCTGGACTTCCTTGACCTCGCCGCCCGAACTCCCCTGCCGCAGCACCGCCGTCTGGACGGCGACAAGCTGCGTTTGGGCGTGCATGGCGTGACCGCCCGCGACGCCCGCGACCGCCGCTGCAAGCAGTGCAAGCGACAGCGCACCGATCATCAAACCTTTCTTCATACTGTCCTCCTACGTCCACCTTGCGCAATCAGAGGAAAATTATGCAGACGGCATCTTTTTGCGGGGACGTACTCCACTTTTTGCGCCATATCCGCGGGCGCTTCCTTGATTCCGTGTCCCGCAAACACGGGCGCGCCTTCCGCTTTGGCGGAAGGCGCGCCCACACATTTCTACTTGTCAAAAAAGTTTTGAATGATCTCCAAAATCTTGCTGCGATAGGTCACGCTGACATTGCCGCCCGTAAAGCAGAGCGGCGGGTAGACGACGCACCACCAGTTGTCGCCCGCGCCCGTCCCCAGTTCGACGATGAGCGCGTCATAGATGCCTGCCTCCAGCGTCACGCCGTCATACACGCGCGTGGGGAATTCCTCCGCCCTGATGCTCGCCCGCGCGCCGTAGGAGTAGCCGTTCTCGCGCAGGACGCGTTCGGCGACCGCCTCGACGTCCTCCAATCTTTCTGAAATCGCGTCGATCGCCTGCTCCTTGGTCGTGCAGGACGCCGCCACCGGGGTGAGGTACGCCACGATGCCGTCGCGCACCTTGTACTTGACTGCCTGATCGGCTTCCCCGTTGGAATTGGCGCGGATATGGATGCGCAGATATTCGGTTTCCGACGCGCTCCCTCCCGCCGCGCCCGTATTGCCGAACAGGAGTGCGATCAGCCCGATCGCCGCCGCCAAAAGAAATACGACTGCCGCTTTTTTCATAGAAAAATACCCTCCGCGTTTGTACGGAAGGTATTGACGACTTTCATAAATATTATACCGCGCCGCCTTGCAGCGATATGTGCGCGCACGCGGTTTTCCCCGCCGCCCCCGCACGAGCGCCGCCCCTCTCAGCCGCCGTTTCGAAAAGAGGACGTGATGACGCCGCCGCCCAGGCACTGCGTCTCGTCATAGAGAACGGCATACTGCCCCTCGGTGACGGCGCGCTGCGGCTCGTCAAAGTACAGCGTGAGCGACGTCTCGCCCGTCCGTTCAACGCGCACGCCCTGCTCGGGCTGACGATAGCGCATCTTCGCGCGGCAGGAAAACGCCTTTTTTTCAGGCGGGAAGGGAATGAAGTTGACGCCCTCCACCGTGCAGCCGTCCGAAAAGAGCGGACGCTCGTCCCCGTGCGAGACATAGAGGATATTGTTTACCAAGTCCTTTCTGACGACGAACCATCGGCCGTCCTCCCCCTTTTTTCCGCCGAGATCGAGCCCGCGGCGCTGTCCAAGGGTGTAGTACATGAGTCCGATGTGCTCGCCGACCTCCTCGCCCTCCAGCGTTACGATCTTACCCGGCTGTGCAGGCAGATATTCCCGCAGAAATTTACGAAAATTCCGCTCGCCGATAAAACAGATGCCCGTGGAATCCTTCTTGCGCGCCGTCGCAAGCCCGTGTTGCTGCGCGATCGCGCGAACTTCGGACTTCTCAAGGTCGGCAAGCGGAAACAAGACGCCCTCCAGCTGCGCCTGCAAAAGCTGGTTGAGAAAGTACGTCTGATCTTTGGCGGCATCCCTGGGCTTTAGAAGGCGGTGCACGCCGCCCTCGTGCGAAACGGCGCAGTAGTGTCCCGTGGCGATATAGTCCGCGCCCAGCCGGCGGGCATAGTCCTTGAAGGGGCCGAACTTGATCTCGCGATTGCACAGAACATCGGGATTGGGCGTCCTGCCCGCGCGGTACTCGGCGAGAAAGTGCGCAAAGACGCGGTCCATATATTGTTTGGAGAAATCGACGGTGTAATAGGGAATATCGAGAAGTCCGCACACGCGCACGACGTCGGCATAGTCCTCGTCCGCCGTGCAGGCGCCGTTCTCGTCCGACTCCTCCCAGTTACGCATGAACAGACCGACGACGTCGTACCCCTGTTCTTTTAAGAGAAGTGCGGTGACCGAACTATCCACACCGCCGCTCATTCCGACCACGACCCGCTCTCGCATGACGCCCTCCCGCAAATTTTTTTTGAAATTATAGCACAATCCCCCCAAAATAGAAAGCATTTTTGCCCGACTTGTGCTATAATGGGTGTAATTGAAAAGCACTCGTGGCGCAATTGGATAGCGTGTCAGCCTCCGACGCTGAAGGTTGTGGGTTCGATCCCCGCCGGGTGCACCACACAAAAAAGCCCCATATGGGGCTTTTTTGCGTGGTATCCCTGCCCGATGACACGGCGACAAGGTGAGAATCACGCGGGTGACGCGATCGCGCCGCAGAATGCGGCGAACGATACGCTATTCCGTCGCTTCGCTCCTTACGCCCGACGCGAGG
>CALVWM010000045.1 GCA_944367185.1 uncultured Clostridia bacterium
AGGAATGGCCTTTGCGGTCATTCCTTTTTGCTGGATAGTAAAATTTTCTGGTATAACCCGATTTTTATACCAATTTTTGAAAATCTCGCCTAAATATTGTGACAGAAAAGAAAAAGACCACAAAATATTGTGGTCAAAGTGGTACTCCCGGCGGGAATACTTCGGGCTGCGCCCTCGTGCCGACTGCGTCGGGGCGAACCGCCGCACTCCGTGCGGCAGGTCCTCCCCTATTGAAATACCAAGCCCGCGCCCCTGCATTGAGCAGGGGCGCGGGCTTGGTACTCCCGGCGGGAATACTTCGGGCTGCGCCCTCGTGCCGACTGCGTCGGGGCGAACCGCCGCACTCCGTGCGGCAGGTCCTCCCCTATTGAAATACCAAGCCCGCGCCCCTGCATTGAGCAGGGGCGCGGGCTTGGTACTCCCGGCGGGAATCGAACCCACAACGGCCCCTTAGGAGGGGGCTGTTATATCCATTTAACTACGGAAGCTTTTCAGGTTTATCATGTGCCGATTGCGAGCAAACGCTCAGGCCTCTCGGCAACGCAATTATTCTACACCATTCTCATCAAAAAAGCAAGGAATTTTGCGGACGGATGCCCGCAAAATTCCCGTTTTTCAAAATTATGCGGAAGTCTCTGCGACCTTGTAAAGAGTCATTGTGACTTCGCTATAGATAAAGTTTCCGCCCTCGCCGACAATGCGGAACGTGGCCGGCACGCTCGGCACGTCTACCGGGAGACTGAACGCAACGGTCGCAGTATCGGGCGACGTGTGGAAGGTATGTTGCACCACCGCTCCGGGAACGACCGTACCGTTTTGCTGCAATTCCAAAATGACATTGAGCGGGAAATTCACGCCCGAAGCAGGCGCAAGGTTGCCGTGGAACGCCACCGTGTAAATGCCGGGATCTTCTACGGTAAAGTCGCTGTCGCCGGGCGTATGCGTAATGCCCGTACCCGAAGAAGCGCCGTTCAGATCAAACAGCAGCGCATTGCCCGCCGTACCGGGCGCACTCGGCGTAGAATATGCCGACAAAAGCTGCGTATCCGCCGTACCGGTAGCACCGGTCGCGCCCGTGGCGCCGGTAGGTCCCGTTGCACCGGTTGCACCGGTGGGGCCCGTTGCACCAGTCGCGCCTGTTCCGGTCGCGCCCGTAGGTCCCGTCGGACCGGTCGCGCCCGTCACGCCGGTAGGCCCTGTCGGACCAGTAGGAAAGGTAACGCATGGGAACAGATTGCGTTGCAATGAGCATTAACTGAACAACAGAGTGACATACTTTTCAATCACTCCCTCTGTTCCGGCTCCTCGTATTTCCAAAAAATAATGATTCCCGTTTTCTTGAAATGTGCAGCGAATTTGTGCCATCGAATCGGCATAAGAAACCGAGTATAAAACATGAACATCGTCGACCCACAACTCCTCAGTCAGCCCGGCATACGCATCAAAGGCTTCAAAGGTATTGTTGGAACTTACAACTCCGAGGTTGACTGTATCAAATCCAAACTCATCTATGAAAAATGAATATTGCATAAAATAAGCATAGGATCTGTCTTCGGACACGTAATATGCCTCAGCGCTTGTCTGCAACGCACCTTCCGTAAAATATGCAAAAGATAAACCATTTTCCGCTTGCAGCCGTTCGGTATCTGAGACAGGACTCACAGTTAAATCCTCTGTCAGAAAGAATATTCCGTCCGAAGGCGGTTCAGGTTCAGGTTCAGGCTCAGGTTCCGGCTGCGGTTCAGGTTGCGGTTCGACACTGCCCGAAGGATCATTCGGGAGTTCCGTCATCTGATTGTGAGAAAAGAGCAAAGATATGGGCAGCACGATGGCAAACACCAACACACAGGAGACCGCGACCGAAGCAAAGCGCATCAGCCAACGACGGCGCCGCAATTGGGCCTGCCTGCCGTATCGCTTCCGGGCGAGCGACTTCGCCTCCTGCAAGGCGGCGTCATTGGTCTCCGTCTGCTCCGGGTATTGTTTGATCAGCTCAAAGATATCTTTCTCTTTCCTCATGCGTCTCCTATTCGCTGATATTGACTACATATGCCGACTCGATCGTCAGATAGTCATTCAGCTTTATATATCCCTTATCTGCTGTTGAAAAACCGCTCGTTGCCTGCAGGTAGGTCTCGGATAAAAATTTCTGTCCGTCCTTATAGTAATCGATCACGATATATCCGTAGATCATCATGGCGTGTGCAGAATTATAGTTTGCTTTACTGACGCGAACAGTTTTTGCATCATCATTAAACACGAATCCATACACATAGTTAAATTTGCTGCAAAAGATAATGCCGACCTTTCCCGCAGCCACCATATCTTCGATCTTATCCAAATCGACCGTGGTGCTGTTCTCGTAGACAGAGGAATAGCTGATGTCATAGCCCTTCCCCGTCACATACTGCGAAAGCCCGTTGAGACACTGCTGCTCCGTAGCCCCGGGCGCGACCTGATTGACCTGCATTAAGTCATAGAGCGTATCCATTAGCCCCGTGACCGCAGGAAAGCCGACATTGGGATAGTACATATAGACCGACCCGTTGATCGCACCGGGTTCAAAGTTGGGAATCAGATTGGGATAGTCCTTATCGTAAGTGCCGATAATATTCGTCCCCGCCACCGCCGTGCAGGAGTTCGTGTGGTCAGGATTCTTATTGTTGTAAGAGGCAACATGCACCCTGCGATGATCGTTGTTCTGAATATAGGAATCGTATTCTATCGTATAACTGACCAATTCCGATGACCCTGCCGCAGGCCCCTCTGAGCTGTAAGCCATTGCCGATGCGCTTGTCCGTGACGCAAAACAGGGCGTAAGCAGCGACGCTGCCAACACTCCCGCCAAAGCGAGGGACACCAACCTTTTCTTCTGTAAAACCATGCTTCTTCCTCCTGAAATAGTTTTCTATGGAATATAACAAACAAAGCATGGTCTGCGTTCAGTCCTGAAGATACTTTTCTGAAAACAGTCTGATTTTCTTTTCGGCGCGGTCAAGGATGTATTTGACCGAAGACTTTCCTTTGCCGAGGATCTTGCCGATTTCGGAGAGCGAAAACCCCTCCCAATATGTATAAATAATGACTTCCCTTTCAATCGGCGTAAGGGCGGCGAGGCATTCTTCCACCAGCATACGATCGTCTGTTCTTTCAATGGCATCGCCGGATTCGGCAAATACAACTTCATCCAAAACATCCTCACGGACGCGCGATACTTTCTTTTGCAGATTCAATGCGCTGTGCTTTACGATCTTCGTGATCCACGCATAGGCATTCTTATTCTCCGGAAACAGCGGTGCCTTGCGCACGATCGTGCAATACGCGTCGGAAATCGCCTCGTCCACATCCTGCGGAAGTTTCAGATAAAGTCTGGCAACAGAGTAGGCGATCTTCTTTGTCCTTTCGTAGATCTGCTCAATCTTATTCGGGTCATGGAGGATCTCCCTGATCAATTTTCCCAGCTCTTTATTTTCTTGTTCCGTCATGCTTACAATGCAATTTCGTGAATTTCCGGAGAAATTCGATAAACAGCTTTTTATCTGCCTCTGAAAGAGCCACAATCAATTGATAAAGTTCCTGATCGTGTATCGCTTCGCGCATGGCGGAATCATCCGCAAAAAATTCACTCAGCGAAATACCAAACGCATTGCATACACACTCCAGGTTGTTGATCGTCGGCATTCGCTCCGTCCGATACCATTGATAGATCGTCCCCGCAGTCAGTCCCGCATCTTCATTCAGCTTTAACTTCGACCAGCCCCTTTCCTTCCGCAGTTCTTCGATTCTTGCAATCAGTTGACGTTTCTCCATCGTTGTTCTCTTTTGCCTTATATTTATACATCATTATATAGGAGAAAAACGTCAAATATAAATTTGTTTTCATATAATTTTATCTTATGTTTATATCAGATTTCAACTTTTTTTGTAATTTTCAGAAATGTCATTGTACGATTGAGATCCTATCCTTGTTATATTGTGTGGAAAACGGGCGGGGACGAAAAACTATCGTCCGACAGCAGGAACGGACGCGTTTCCCTTCCACATGGAGATCACCCATTGTATAGGAACTTCGCCATGATGCAAGAAGATTCAACGATCGAACAACTCATTGAAACCATACAAATCGGACTGGAAGAAATTTACGAAGCAAAGCAAGAACAGGATAAAAACAGCGAATTTCTCCGCGGTCAAATTTACGCCTATGTGGAATGTCTGGAAATATTGCAGCAATGCCGATCCATTCGTGAAAGAAAGCTGAACTACGATATTGAAAAGCGATTCCCTTTGGAGTAACGATTCGGCAGTCCGGTTTCAGCCATAATTTGATATTAAAAAATGAGCAGGGTATTGTACCATGCTCATTTCTCATTCCAGACGCCCTTCGCATCGACAAAAGGCAAGGAACAGGGTCACTTACCTCGTTAGGTCTTGATAGCACTCCGGGCGGCGGTCGCGGAACAACCCCCACTCCAGGCGCGCCTTAGAAAGTTCGTCCAGATCGAACTCCGCCGCGATCACGCGCTCCTCATTTCTTCCCGCCTCGACGAGCTTCGCGCCCGTGTTGTCGGCGATAAAGGAGGAGCCGTAGAAGGTGAGCGCAGAACTTTGCCCGCCGTTTGCGGCGCTCGGTGCGACGCGCTCCTCACCAATGCGGTTTGCCGCCGCAACGGGCATTAAATTGGCGGCGGCATGTCCCTGCATGACTCGCTGCCAATGCCCGGCGCTGTCCGTCTCCAGAATGGGCTCGGACCCGATCGCCGTGGGATAGAGCAGCACCTCTGCGCCGTTTACGGCGAGCGCGCGCGCCGTCTCCGGGAACCATTGATCCCAGCAAATGCCCACGCCGATGCACCCGTACGTCGTCCGGAAGGTGCGAAATCCCGTATTCCCGGGCGTGAAGTAGAACTTCTCCTGATAGTAGTGATCGTCGGGAATGTGCGTCTTGCGATACACGCCGAGCAGCTTGCCCTGATCGAGCATCGCGACGGAATTATACAGCACGTTCCCCTCTTTTTCGTAAAAACTGACGGGAATGACGACCTTCAGCTCCGCAGAGAGAGGCAGCAGCGCCAAAACGGCGGCGTTCTTTCCCGTCTCCTCGGCATAGGCATAGTAGTCGTAGTTGCGTTCCTGACAAAAATAGGGACGCTCGAACAGCTCGGGCAGCAGAATGACGTTCGCCCCGTCTGCCGCGGCCTCCCTGACAAAGGACGCGGCTTTCTGAATATTTTCATTGCGGTCAGTCGAGCAGCGCATCTGCACACAGGCAAGTTTTATCTTTCTCATACTCACATCTCCTTTTGCGAGGGCGCGGGGATCTGCTGCGTCAGGCAATGGATATTGCCGCCGCCGATGATGAGCTGGCGGGCGTACACGGGCACGACTTCGCGCCCCGGAAACAGTCCGGACAGGATTTGCACGGCGACGCCGTCGTTTTCGTCGCCGAACTGCGGCACGAGCACTGCCCCGTTGCAGACGTAGAAGTTGACGTAGCTCGCAGCGAGCTGCTCGCCGACCTCTCGCATGTCCTCCCCTTCCTCGGGTGCAAAGCCGTCCACTTCAAACTGCGTAAAACAGACGGGCGTCTTGGGAAAGGGCAGTTTGTGGACGGTGAGCCCCGCTGCCTCCAACGCTTCAAGATCGGCGCGGCAGCGCCTGCCCTGTTCGCCCTCTTCCGTCCAGCCGAGGACGACTTCGTTTTCCGAGACAAACGCGCAGATATTGTCGACGTGCCCGTCCGTCTCGTCCCCTTCGACGCCGTACGGGAGCCAGACGACGCGCTCCGCGCCGAGATATTCCTTCAATTTCTCCCCGATCTCTTCCTTCGACAGCTGCGGATTGCGCCCTGGCGAGAGCAGGCACTCCTCCGTCGTGAGGATTATGCCCTTGCCGTTGGCATGCACAGAGCCGCCCTCCAAAACGAAGGGACGCGCCATGTAGCACGCAAACCCCTCCCGCGCCGCAAACGCGCCGGCAAAGGCGTCGTCGTTTTGGTAGTCCTTGTAGAGCCCGTTGTAGTCGCCGCCCCAGGCGTTGAACGCCCAGTCCACGGCGCGCACTTCGCTGCCGTCTGTGACGAACGTGGGCGCCATGTCGCGCGCCCAGCTGTCGTCTGTCGGGAGCTCGACAAGTTCGACGCGCCCCTCGTTGATCTCGCGTTCAAGGTATTCCGGCGCGCTTTCTCTGCCACGCTCCGACACGGCGAGGTACACTTTCTCCCTGCGGCTGATGGCTCTGATCATCTCCGCAAAGACGGGGCGCGCGTACTTTGCGCCGTAGATCCAGCTGCCGCCGCGCTCGCACCAGATCATGATGGTCGCGGCGTGCGGCGCGTACTCGGCGGGCATATGGAAGTTGTCGCGTTTGGGGGTCGTCATAATCTCGATTTGAAATCGGCGTAGCCGAACGTCTTGATGAGTTCGCACTCTCCGCCGCGCATGCGCGCGATCGCGGGCAGCGGCATGCCGTTGAAGGTGTTGTTTTTGACCATCGTATAGATCGCCATGTCTCCGAAGGTGAGCACGTCGCCCTCTGCAAGCGGACGGTCAAAGGAATAGTCCCCGATGACGTCCCCCGCAAGACAGGTGCGCGAGGAGAGGCGGTAGGTGTACTGCTTTTCGCCCGCTTTACCGCTGCCTTCAAGGGGCGGGCGGTAGGGCATTTCCAGGACGTCGGGCATGTGGCACTCCGCGGAGCTGTCCAGAATGGCGATGTCCATGCCGTTGTGCACGATCTCTAAAACGCGCGTCCTCAGATACCCCGCGTTGAGCGCGATCGCCTCGCCCGGTTCCAGGTACACCTGCACGCCGTAGCGATCGGAAAGTCCCTTTACGATATTCTCTAAGAGCGGAATATCATAGCCCGGCTTGGTAATATGGTGTCCGCCGCCCAGGTTCAGCCACTTCATCTTGGGAAGATACGCCCCGAACTCGCGCTCGAACGCCGAGACGGTCGCCGCCAAATCCTCGGCGCCCTGCTCGCAGAGCGTATGGAAATGCAGCCCCTCCACCCCGCTTAAGAGCTCGGGGCGAAAGTTCTCCCTGGGGATGCCGAGGCGGGAGAAGGGCGCGCAGGGGTCGTAGATGCCGCCGCCCTGCGTGGAGAACTGCGGGTTGATGCGCAGCCCGATGCTCGCATGCCCTGCCCTGCCCGCAAACTTTTCCAGCTGGCGGAAGGAGTTAAAGACGATATGATCGCACATCGACGCGATCTCGTCAAACTCGTCCTCCAGATAGGCTGGGCAAAAGACGTGATTTTCGCCCTTGAAGTGCTCGTGCGCGAGCTTTGCTTCATACAGTCCGCTCGCCGTCGTGCCGCTTAAATACTCAGAGATGAGCGGATAAAAATAATAACAGGAGAACGCCTTCTGCGCGAGCAATATTTTACAGCCCGTACGCACCTCGACGCCGCGCAAAATCTCCAGATTGTGAAGGAGCGCGTCCTCGTCGATGACGTAGACAGGCGTGGGAAGTTCGCAAACTTTCATCAGTCGACCGGGACGGGATTCTCCACCACCTTCCAGGGCAGTCCGTACTTGTTGAGCGCGTCCATGTAGGGATCGGGGTCAAACTCCTCGCAGTTCCAGACGCCCGGCTTGTTCCAGACGCCCGTCGCAACGAGCATGGCGCCGATCATGGCGGGCACGCCCGTCGTGTAGGAGATCGCCTGCGAGCCGACCTCTTTGTAGCACTCCTGATGGTCGCAGACGTTGTAGATATACAGCGTGCGGGGCTTGCCGTCCTTGACGCCCGTAAAGATGCAGCCGATATTCGTCTTGCCCTTGGTGCGCGCGCCCAGCGTGGCGGGGTCGGGCAACAGCGCCTTTAAGAACTGGATGGGGACGATCTCCTTGCCCTCGAAGTTGACGGGGGTCGTGGAGAGCATGCCGACGTCTTTCAGACAGTTCATGTGCTGGATATAGCTCTGTCCGAAGGTCATGAAGAAGCGGATGCGCCTGACGCCTTTTATGTTCTTGGCGAGGCTTTCAAGCTCCTCGTGGTGCAAAAGATACATATCCTTGACGCCCACTTCGTCGAAGTCGTACTCGCGCTTGATCTCCAAAGGCTTGGTCTCCACCCACTTGCCGTTTTCGATATACGAGCCGTTTGCCGAGACCTCGCGCAAGTTGATCTCCGGATTGAAGTTAGTCGCGAACGCATAGCCGTGGTCGCCGCCGTTGCAGTCGAGAATGTCGATGGTCTCGATCGTGTCGAAATAGTGCTTCTGCGCATAGGCGCAGAACACCTGCGTGACGCCGGGATCGAAGCCCGTGCCGAGGAGCGCGCAGATGCCCGCGTCCTCATACTTTTTGAAGTAGTCCCACTGATAGGAGTAGTCAAAGTAGGCGGTGAACCCCTTCTCCTTGACGCGCGCTTCGTACTTTGCGCGCCAGACGGGGTCGTCCGTATCCTCACATTCGTAGTTTGCGGTGTCGATATAGTGTACCTTGGTCCGCAGGCATGCCTCCATGATGGCAAGGTCCTGATAGGGCAGCGCCACGTTGAGCACGGCGACGGGACGGAAGGATTCGATGAGCGCAACGAGCTCCTCCACGTTGTCGGCATTGACCGTGGCGGTGGTAAGCTTTGCCTTGGTCTTATCCTTGATCTTTGCGACGAGATCCTTGCACTTGCTCTCCGTGCGGCTGGCGATGAGAATGTCCGTGAACACGTCGTCTACCTGCGCGCACTTCTGAATGGCGACCTGCGCAACGCCGCCGCATCCGATGACCAACAGTTTCATGTTTGTATCCTCCCTCTATAATATCAAGAATTTACAGCGCCCGCAGATGCGGGCATATGTTTGCCGCGCTCAGTCCTTTTCAGCGGCGAGCAAAATGTCCTCCACATACTTGGGCAGCATGAATGCGCCCATGTGCAGATTGGTCGTATAGTAGCGCGTGGGAATACCGCGCTCCTTCCACTTGGCGGGGTTGAAGTCCTTCAGCGGATGATACTTTTTGCTGGCAAAGCCGAACAGCCAGTAGCCCGAAGAACAGGTGGGAATGTGCGCCTGGTAGACCTTGGAGACGGGGAAGCAGCGGAACACCTTCTGATGCATCTTGCGGCACTCCTCCTCGTCCTCGGCGTAAAACGGGCTGCCGTGCTGATAGACCATGACGCCCGTATCGTTGAGCGCCTTGAAACAGCTGCCGTAGAACTCCTTGGTGAACAGCCCCTCCGTGGGGCCGAAGGGATCGGTGGAATCGTTGATGATGAGGTCGTACTCCCCCACCTTGCCGCGCAAAAATTTCAGCCCGTCCTGAATATATAAATTGACGCGCTTATCGGTGAGCCCCGCCGCCGTCTCCGGGAAGAAGGTGCGCGAGACGTAGACGAACATCTCATCCTCCTCCACGACGTCGATGCGCTCGATCTCGGGATAGCGGCACAGTTCCTTGGCGACGCCGCCGTCGCCGCCGCCGATGACCAGCACGTTGCGAACGTACGGGTGCACCGCCATGGGAACGTGCGCCACCATCTCGTCATAGATGAACTCGTCCTTTTCCGAAAAGACGACCTCTCCGTCTAAACTGATAAACTTGCCCAGATCTTCCGAATCGAATACGTCCACCTGCTGAATATCGCTGCGCTCGGAAAAGAGCTGCTTTTTGACGCGGATGTTCAGCTTGATATTGGGCGTATGGATGTCCGAAAACCACATTTCCATATCCGACCCCTCCTTTTCTTTGGTTATTTCAATACGTTGAGCCGTTCGACGGCAAAGTCCTCCGTCCCCTGCATGGAACAGCCCTTCGCCTTGGCATAGACGATATATTCGATGATGTCCTTGGTGATCAGCTCCCCGGGCGCAAGAATGGGAATGCCCGGCGGATAGCACATGACGAACTCGGTGCAGACCTTGCCCTCCGCCTCCTTCAGGGGCAGGGAGACCTTGTCCGAATAAAACGCCTTTCTCGGGGGCACGGCGACCTTGGGCGAGACGTATTCCGCACTCAGCATGCCCGCCTTGTCCCGTTTATACAGCCGCTTGAGGTCGTACAGCGCGCCGACGAGCCGCTCGATATCCTGGATCCTGTCCCCGATGGAGATATAGGCAAGGATATTGGAAATATCGCCGAACTCGATCTGAATATCGTACTCGTCGCGCAGGAGGTCGTACACTTCGATGCCCGCGAGCCCCAGATCGCGCGTGTAGACGGCAAGCTTGGTGACGTCGAAGTCATACACCGAGGTGCCGTTGATGAGCTCCTTCCCGTAGGCATAATAGTCTCCGATGCCGTTGATCTCCTCCCGCGCGTAGGACGCCATCTTCATGACCTTTTCAAAGGATGCCTCTCCGTTCAATGCAAGGTTGCGGCGGGAGATGTCCAGGCTGGACATGAGCAGATAGGAAGCGCTCGTCGTCTGCATCAGGTTGATGATCTGACGGACGTAGTCCTCGTTCATGCTTCCGGAGAGCAGCAAAAGAGAGCTCTGCGTCAGGCTGCCGCCCGACTTGTGCATGGAGACCGCCGACATGTCCGCCCCCGCCTCCATAGCGGACACGGGCAGATCGGGATGAAAGGAGAAGTGCGTGCCGTGCGCCTCGTCCGCCAGCACCTTCATGCCGTGCTCGTGCGCAATTTTGACGATGGCGCGCATATCCGAACAGATGCCGTAATAGGTCGGATTGTTGACGAGCACCGCCTTTGCGTCGGGGTTGTCCTCCACCGCCTTTTTGAGCTTGGCGGGCTCCATGCCGAGCGCGATGCCGAGGTGCTGATCGACCTCCGGATTGACGTAGACGGGGATCGCGCCGTTTAAGATGAGCGCGTTGATGACCGACTTGTGCACGTTGCGCGGCATGATGATCTTGTCCCCTTCCTTGCAGACGGAGAGGATCATGCTCTGCACGGCAGAGGTCGTGCCGCCCACCATAAAGAAGGCGTGCGCCGCGCCGAACGCCTCGGCTGCGAGCGCCTCCGCCTCGCGGATGACCGAGGAGGGATGGCACAGATCGTCCAGCGGCTTCATGGAGTTGACGTCCAGCCCGACGCACTTCTCCCCGAGCAGGGCGACCAGTTCGGGGTTGCCGCGTCCGCGCTTGTGGCCGGGCACGTCAAAGGGCACGATGCGCTTCTTGCGCAGATTTTCCAGCGCCTCATAGAGAGGGGCGCTCCTCTGGTTGAACTCGCTCATACTTCCGTTCCAAAAAAATAAGGGATGTCCCGATCAGGACGCCCCTCGATTGTGCGCATGCGTACGCAAAAACTTCGCTTTTGCTTGATGCACGTTGATCAGAGTCTATACAGCAAATACTTTTAATACTCTTATTGACCGTTTCACAAGTGACGCCTTTCCGGCTAAATTCAAACAGGTTTCCCTGTCAACTTATAAAATTTGAGTCTAGGCAGAAATTATGCCTTATCTCAATCAATAATGCGGCAAATACCGCCGAATATTTGCATGGACTCCGAACACGCCATACCTTTTCTTTGAGTATAACGGGTATTGCGAAATTTGTCAATTAAAATACCGCGATTCCTCAAAAAAATCGTACGGGGCGCGCGGAGACATCAAAAGCCCGGGCGCATCCCTCCCATGCAGCGTACCGGGTGTTCGCTATTGTACGCGGTCGGCTCAAACAATGCGTAAACCGTTCAAAAGAAAAGCATAATCTGTCAAGAATCGTCCACGATCGGACCGGAGGTTGCTTGCAATTCCGGCGCAAATCGGATATAATGGATGCGTCAGGCGGCATGCAGCCGCATCCCGAAAAACGCCGGCACCCCTTCGGGCACGGCACAATTCCTCATCGATCAGGCAGGTCTCACCCATGGAAAAAGAAAAACAGTTCAAGTATGCCGTCTCGGCGGCGGGCCGCATCAATCTCATCGGCGAACACATCGACTACTGCGGCGGGAAGGTCATGCCCGCGGCGCTTTCGCTCAGAAACACCGTCTACATCCGTCCCAACGGCAGCGACCGCATCAACCTTGCTTGGACCGATCTGCCCGCGCGCATCTCGCTGGAGATCGGCAGACTCAATGACTACCGCAAGGTAAAGTATGCCGACTATCCCGCGGGCGTCGCATATGTGTGGCAGCAGGCGGGGCATAAACTCATCGGATGCGACATTTTGCAGGACTGCGCCGTCCCATTCGGCAGCGGGCTCTCCTCCTCCGCCGCCATCGAGGTCAGTACGATGGTTGCGCTCGCGACCGTCGCGGGAGAGACGCCCGATCTCAGACAAATTGCCCTCCTCTCGCAGAAGGCGGAGAATGAATACTGCGGCGTCAACTGCGGCATCATGGATCAGTTTGCCTCGGCAATGGGCAAAAAGGATCACGCCATCCTGCTCGATTGCAAGACGTTGGACTATGAGTACATTCCCCTCGATCTGGGAGATTACGAGCTCGTCATCGCCAACTGCAACAAGCCGCACGCCCTCGTGGAGAGCAAGTACAACGAGCGCCGCGCCGAAGTGGAGCGCGCGCTGGAATTGCTGCAACAGGTGTATCCCTCGATCGGCTGTCTTGCCGACCTCACGCCCGATCTGTTCGAGCGTGCCAAGCACGTTCTGAGCGGCAAGATCCTCGACCGTGCGACGCATGTCGTCTACGAATGCGCACGCGTTGCAGAGGCCGCCGAAGCGCTCAAAGCGGGCAATATCGGGCGGCTCGCGCAGCTCATCAATGCCTCGCACGACAGCCTCTCCAAACTCTACGAAGTCACGGGCAGGGAGCCGGACGCGCTTGCATATGCGGCGAGGACACAAGAGGGCTGCATTGCCTCGCGCATGATCGGCGCGGGCTTCGGCGGCTGCACCATCAGCCTTGTGGAAAAGGGCAGGACGGACGCCTTCCGCGAGAACGTTGGAAGAGCGTACAGGGAGGCGGTCGGATATGACGCTTCCTTCTATGACACGTCCATTGAGGACGGCGTGAGCATCACAAAACTCTCGTAACAACGGGGAAAACCTTGATACATAGACCTGCGGGCGTCCGGCATTGCCGGACGCCCGCAGGCTTTTCCCCCTGAAAATTTTTCATGACCCCCTCTTTTCCGGCACGCCCGACCGTCGTCTTTCCTACGTCTCGGGCGCCGTCGGCGCGCAGAAACGGTAGAAAATTTCGATCGTGCGCGCCTGCGCCCGCTCCCCGACCACGATCCTCTCCACGAGCTGCAGGCACAGTTCGCGGGTGAGTTCTTCGCACGCGGCGCAGCGCACAAAGCGCTCCGCATACCGCTCTGCGATCTGCCCGCAGTCCGGGCAAGCGAGGCGTGCTTCCAGCGCGGCGATGCGCGCCTCTTCCCCGTCCTTTTCCGCCTGATACCGCTCGCACAGGGACTTGCAGACGCTCTCCGGAAGGCTCCCGAGCACCCGCTCCTCAAACACCGAAGCGATCAGCCCGTCCAGCCGGGCAAGTCTCGCCCTGCACTCGCGCAGTTCCCGCGCGTCGGAACGCCCGTTTTGCATGCCGCGCTGCTCCAGCGTACGCAGGCAATCTTTCCTGACGGCTTCCTTGTCGATCCCGGCTGTCCCGAGCATGGAACGGATGTCGTTCAGCACGATCTCTTCGATCTGCCGTTCGCCGATGCTGTGGGACGTGCAGTACCGCCTGCCGAGGTCGACGTAGGTGCGGCAGGCGTAACGGGCGTTTTTTCCCTTCGACGTCCTGCGTTTCATCTTCCTGCCGCAGTCGGCGCAGACAAGAAGCCCGGACAGAGGGTGTACGGTCTTTGCCATATCCGCTCTGCCGCGCAAAGCCGAGCCGTTCATCTCCTGCACCCTGTCCCAGACGGCACGAGAGATAATCGCCGCGTGCGCATGTTCCTTTACGACGCGCTCCCCTTCCGGCACGGAGACGACCCTGTGGTTTTTGTAGGAAAAGCGCGTCGTCTTATGCTGCGTCAGCGTACCGAGATACGTCGGATCGCGCAAAATATCCCGGACCGTCTTGGGAGACCAGTGCGGTGAACAACGGCGTTCGGACTTCCTGCCGTCCAGTCGCGTGAAGTAGGTCGCGGGATTGGGGATCCCCTCATCCGTCAGACGCCTGGCGATCGCCTGCAGGGAACCGCCCTGCAGCCGCATGTCATAAATGCGCCGTACGACGCGGGCGGCATCTTCGTCGATGACCGCCGTGCGCTTTTCGTCCGTGCCCGCCTTGTAGCCGTATGGATACGCCCAGTTGGTATATCTGCCCTGCCTCCAGTTGGTTTCAAGCACGGCGCGGATCTTCCTGGAGGTATTCGCCGCATGCCATTCGTTGAATACGTTCATGATGGGCATCATGTCCATGGCGGCGCTCGCCCGGTCGGCGGTATCCACGCGGTCGTTCAGCGCGATGAACCGAATGCCGTAGGCGGGAAAGATATAGTCGATATACTGCCCGACCCGGATGTAATTTCGCCCGAAACGGGACAGGTCTTTGACGACGACGGTATCAAGTTTCCCCGCTTTTGCGTCCTCCAGCAGGCGCGTAACGCCCGGGCGCTCGAAGTCCGTCCCCGACCAGCCGTCGTCGACGTATTCGCCCGCGACCGCGCCGCCCTGTTCCGCAACGAATTTCCGCAGGATCGCGCGCTGATTCTCGATGGACACGGACTCGCCCGCCCTCTCGTCGTCGCGTGAGAGGCGCAGATAGATCCCCGTGCGCCCGAGGGAAGCGGTCATAAGCCCATCTCCCGATCAACGCGGCGCTCGGCGACTGCAAGGACGATGCTCTCAAGCGGCGCTTTCCCTAGAAAATGCCTGACGAGCAGGTACTTCTGCCCATCCGCCTCGTATGTCTTTTCCGAGATCGGACAGGCGCAGCACAGACTTGGCGACTGCTTTGGCTGCTTTTTCGTGTCGATCCACCTCCGCCGGAACGATTCGGAAAGCCCCCGCCGAGCGGGGATCTTCCCCTATCATGATATGAATTTCCGCGCCCGCCCGTTCACAAAAAGAAAAAACCCCGAACGGGGTTGAAAATATTTGCCCGCGCAGAACAG
>CALVWM010000046.1 GCA_944367185.1 uncultured Clostridia bacterium
GGCAAGAACCTCATCGTTGGCGAGCCGGACGCGTCCAGCTTCCCCTCGGGCGGCACGCGCGAGACGAGCGCGGCGCGCGGCTATACCGCATGGGATCCCACTTCCCCCGCATTCGTCAAGGAGGGTACCTTGTACATTCCCACCGTCTTTGTCTCCTACACGGGCGAGACGCTGGACAAAAAAGCGCCCCTTCTCAAGTCCATGACGGCGCTCGATACGCAGGCGAAGCGACTTTTGAAGCTGTTCGGCATCGAGTGCAGAAAGGTCTCCACGACTGTCGGCCCCGAGCAGGAGTACTTCCTCATCGACGAGGACGTGTACGCACAGCGCAAAGATCTCATCCTGACGGGGCGTACCCTCTTCGGCGCGGCTCCTTCGCGCGGACAGGAACTGGAGGATCACTACTTCGGCGTGCTCAAGACGCGCATCTCCGAGTTCATGCGTGATCTTGACGAGACGCTCTGGTCGTACGGCATCTTCGCCAAGACCAAACACAATGAGGTCGCGCCCGCGCAGCACGAGCTTGCGCCCGTCTTTACGACGACCAACGTCGCCGTGGATGACAACCAGCTCACGATGGAGCTGATGAAGAAGGTCGCGCAGAAGCACCACATGGTCTGCCTGCTGCACGAAAAGCCCTTTGAAGGGGTCAACGGCTCGGGCAAGCACAACAACTGGTCGCTCTCCACCGATACGGGGCTCAACCTGCTCGATCCGGGTGAAAATCCCGAAAAGAATGTCCGCTTCATGCTCATCCTTGCCTGCGTCATCGCGGCGGTGGACCGCTATCAGGGCATCCTGCGCGCATCCGTCGCGTCGGCGGGCAACGATCACCGTCTGGGCGCAAACGAGGCGCCTCCCGCGATCATCTCCGTGTACCTCGGCGATCAGCTCGGCGCCATTGTGGACAGCATTGTGCTTGGCCGTGAGTATGTGCCGAAGAAGGCTGTTCCCGGCTCCATCGGCGTGCCCGAATCGCCCATCTTCCCCATCGACACGACGGACAGAAACCGCACGTCGCCCTTCGCGTTCACGGGCAACAAGTTCGAGTTCCGTATGCTGGGCTCGCAGGCGTCCGTCGCCGATCCCAACATCGTCCTCAACACCATCGTTGCGGAGACCTTCTCCGAGGCGGTGGACGCGCTCTCCGGTGCGGAGGACTTCGAGAAGGCCTGCACGGAGTACACGAGCAAGCTTCTGAAGGATCACTTCCGAATCATCTTCAACTACAACGGCTACGGCCCCGAGTGGGAGCCCGAGGCGGAGAGAAGGGGGCTTCTCAATAACAAGACGACGGCGGACGCCGTTCCCGAATATTTTAAGCGTGAAAATATTGACGTCTTTGTCAAGCAGGGCGTGTACACTGAAAAAGAAGTGATCGCCCGCGCAAATATTTCGCTCGAAAATTATATTAAAGCGATCAATATCGAAGCGCTTACGATGCTGGAGATGGCGCGTCAGGATATTTATCCATCCGTCAACGGCTACATTGCGGAGCTCTGTTCGGTGATAGCCTCCAAGCAGACTGTTTCTTCCAAAATAAGATGTGAGGCCGACATTGCGCTCGCCGAGAAGCTTTCCACGATGAACGAGGCGATGATGGACGCCATGAAGAAGCTGGAGACCGACCTCTCCGAAATGCCTGCGGCGATCGGTCCCGCGTCTCAGAAGATGGCGCACGTCATCGTGCCGGACATGGAAGCGGTGCGCGCTCTGGCGGACAGCATGGAGAAGCTCACTTCCTCCGATTACTGGCCGTATCCGAGCTATACCGATATGCTGTACAGCATCCGTTGATTTTGGAAAGCATTTGCTGCGCGATGCCATGTCGCGCTGTGGCAAGTTTCGGTCATTTACGCATAAGTAAATTCCCTCAACTTTTCCTCGCGCTTCTCGCCTGACGCGGAACTGCTTTCCAAAATGTACAATAAGGTAATTGCTGCGCGATGCCATGTCGCGCTGTGGCAAGTTTCGGTCATTTACGCATAAGTAAATTCCCTCAACTTTTCCTCGCGCTTCTCGCCTCGCTTGCAACTGCTTTCCAAAATGTACAATAAGGTATTTGCTGTGCGATGTCGTGTCGCGCTGCAATACGATGCCGTAACTTTAGAGCGGATGCCGTCTTGACGGCATCCGCTCCTGTTGTCTGCCGGATGGTAAGCGTAATTTGTGTGAAATTACGGCTCGTTTTTGCTTTTTTGTTGACAAACCGTAGCTTTTCGTGTATGCTTTGTAAGGAGTGAAAATTGTTATGAACGTACCCGTGAAAAAACTTAGTGACCACGCGCACCTTCCTGTCTACGGTTCGCCCTATGCGGCGGGCGCAGACCTGTATGCCTGCGAGGGTGTTGCGATCGCGCCCGGGGAGACGCAATTCGTGCATACGGGCATTGCTGTCGAGCTTCCCCTCGGCACGGTAGGGCTTGTCTATGCTCGCAGCGGGCTTGCCTGCAAGCAGGACTTAGCGCCCGCGAACAAAGTGGGCGTCATCGACTGCGACTATCGCGGCGAGATCATGGTCGCGCTGCACAATCACGGCAAGGTTGAGCGCCGCGTTGAGCAGGGGGACCGCATCGCCCAGCTTGTCATTGCGCCCTATTATGTCGCAGAATTTTTTGAGGCGGACGAACTTTCCGCAACCGTACGCGGGGGCGGGGGCTTCGGCTCAACCGGCACGAAGTAAGGGGGCTGTCTATGCGAATGCGCAGAAAGCGCAACCTGGAACCGCGCATGGATGCATGCGCGGCGCTCCTTGTTGCGCGCGGGAAACCTATTAAAAATCTGAAAGAAGCGGCGCTGACGTACCGTGCCCTTGTTGATTACGGAGATCTGTTCGGAAACGGCAATCCCGTCGAACTGGAGGTCGGCTGCGGCAACGGCGGCTTTATCGCGCAGCTTGCCGTGCGTCGCCCCGATACCAACTTTATTGCGGTCGAAGTCTGCACAAATGTCGTCCTCACCGCTATGGAACGCATCAAGGCGGAGAACATTCCTAACGTGCGCTTCCTCAATGTCCCGGCAGAGATCTTGCCCTGCTACATTCCGGCGTACTCCGTCGCGCGCATCTATCTCAACTTCTCCACGCCGCTGCCCGAGGCGGGACGGGAAAAACAGCGCTTGACGAGCGACAGGTTCCTCGCCATTTATAAGATGCTCTTAACAGACGGCGGGACGATCGAACAAAAGACGGACAGCGCGCCCTTCTTTGACTATTCTCTGCGCAAGTACCGCGAGAACGGGTTTACGGTCAGGGACGTCACGCGCGATCTTCACAACAGCGCATATGCGCAGGAGAACATCGTCACCGAGTACGAGGCAAACTTCTCTTCCAAGGGCATGCCCATCTATCGTGCGGTCGCACAGTATCATCAGGAGAATCCTATGAAATTTACCTATTTTATGCCGACGAAAATCATCTGCGGGCGGGACTGCGTCGCGGAGCAGGGGAACCTTATGAAGGATCTCGGCAAAAGCGCGCTCATCGTCACGGGCAGAAGCTCTGCAAAAAACGGCGCGCTCGGGGACGTGCTGTCAGCCCTGGAAACGAACGGTCAGACGGCGACCGTCTATGACCGCGTCACGCCCAATCCCACCGTTGCCTGCGTGCGGGAGGGCGTCGCGCTTTTGAAGAGCGCGGGCGCCGACTTTGTCGTTGCGATCGGCGGCGGCTCGCCCATGGACGCGGCGAAGGCGATCGCGACTCTCGCCGTGCAGGACAGGACGGACGAGGAGATCTTTGCGGGCGGGTACGCGCCCGTCGCGCTTCCCATGGCGCATGTCCCCACGACGGCGGGCACGGGCAGCGAGGTCACGCCCTACTCCATCCTCACCAACGACGCAAAACGCACCAAGACGAGCATTACAAGTCCCGCCATGTTCCCGCGCCTTGCCTATCTGGACGGCAAGTACATGCGCGATCTGCCCGCTGCGACGACGGTCAACACGGCGCTGGACGCCTTCTCGCACGCGGTCGAGGGCATGCTCTCCAGAAACGCGACGCCGCTCTCCGATGCCCTCGCCAGGGAGAGCCTGCGCATCCTCTATCCGCTGCTCCCCAAGACCTCGGGCACGCTCACGTTGGAGGAGCGCGATACGCTGCTGTATGCCTCCGCGCTCGCCGGCATGACCATTGCGCAGTCGGGCACGACGGCGGTTCACGGCATGGGCTATTCGCTGACCTATTTTTACAACATCGACCACGGCAGGGCGAACGGGCTGCTGCTGGGCGCGACGCTACGTCTGTGCGAAAAGAAGGGTGTTCCCGCGCTTCAGGAGATCTTGTCCGCCTGCGGCGATACACTCGACGGGGTGTGCGCGACCATCGACACGCTGCTCGGCGAACGCGAGGCGATCCCCGCGGAACGGCTGGAGGAATTTGCTGCGGCGGTGAGCGAAAAGCATATCAAAAAGTCAAAGTATGAGCCGACCGCGGAGGAAGTCCGCGTCATCTTCTTTACTTCTCTGCGACCGCAAAAATAATATCAAGGGATTGACGGTCTCAAAAAAATCGTGTATAATCGTGCAAAAGGTGCACATTCGTGCGCCGCGGAGTCAAACTATGTGGCATGAAATTTTATTCCGTGTGCTGAGCATCATCAACTATATCGTGCTCATCATCATTGCTGTTCCCATTGTTTTGCAGGTCATGTTTATCCTGTTCGGATTTCTCCCCAAAAAGAAGTGGAAAAAGAGCAGTAAGAAGGGACGAATCGCCTATCTCATCCCCGCGCATAACGAAGCGGACGTCATCTACGGCACCGTCAAGGCGGTTTTTGACGGACAGGAGTATCCCAAGGAACTGTTTGACGTCTACGTCGTCGCACACAACTGTACGGACAACACGGCGGAGCTCGCCCAAAAGGCGGGCGCAAAGGTGCTTGTGCTCAACGATCCCGACCCCGCGCACCGCATGGCGCTCTATCCCTTGAAGCACGGCGTGCAGCATCTCATCGGGCTCACGGGAGAGGAGGCGTACGATTTTATCGTGCACCTGGATGCCGACAACCGCATTAATCCCGAATTTTCCTCGCTCATGAACGACGCCTATCAGGCGGGCGTGGACTTTGCCCGTCCTTATGAGGGAGCGCTGAACGGTACGCAGAACTTCTACACCAAGGCGAGCGCGATGATGTATGCCTTCGATTCGCGCTACGGCAGCCGCGTCCGCGAACGTCTGCACCTTGCCGCGCATGTCAACGGCTCGGGCGCGATGATGAGCGTGCGGATGCTCAAGGAGACGGGCGGCTACGACTGCGAGACCATGTGCGACGACGCGGAGTTCAACATGAAGCGCATGTTCGACGGGCATAAAGGGCATTACGTCGAGGACGCGGTCGTCTACGAGGACATGCCGTCCTCCTATAAGGACACCTTAAACCGCAACAAGCGAATGGGCAGCGGCGCCTCCGGACTGTTCAAAAAGAACGCGGGCAAACTCTGGGGACACTTCTTCCGCACGGGGGACTTTTCCTTCCTGGAAGTGTACTTCCTCTTTTCGCTGAGCTTGCTCAACGTCCTGCTGTGCGTCTGGCTGCCGCTCTACTATATCTATCACTTTATTTACTGCGGCTTTGCGGGCTGGGGCGGCATGGAGCTTGCCATGCAGCCGCCCGAATACTACCAGGCAATGATCTGGAATACGATCTTCGCCGCCGTCGGCATTGCGGTCGGGCTTTTTCTCCTGTTCGGCTATGTGCAGGGTATTTTCCTTGCGCTCTCGGACTATAAAAAACTGGGGGCAAAGCGCCGCCGCGAGCTTGCGGGTACGGTGTTGGGTTTTCCTGCCTTTCTCATTCTCTACGGCATCACGTTGCTCGTCGGCGCTTGCTCCAAGCCCAGCTGGGGCAAGGTCGCGCGCAATGTCCCGCCGCCGCAGTCGCAAAAATAAGGGTGCGTCTATGGAATTTTCGGTCGAAGTCGAACATCTTTCAAAATCGTACGGGGAAGTCAAGGCGGTCAACGATATTTCCTTTACCGTCAAAAAAGGCTCGCTGTTTGCTTTTCTCGGCGTGAACGGCGCGGGCAAGAGCACGACCATCAACATCATCTGCTCCATTCTGCAAAAGGATGCGGGCAAAGTCACGGTGTGCGGGCACGACCTGGATACGGAAAACGCCCTCATTAAGCAGGAGATCGGCATCGTGTTCCAGTCGAGCGTGCTCGATCAACAGCTCACCGTTTGGGAAAATCTCGACGTACGCGCTTCTTTCTATCGTCTTTCGCATGCCGAAAAAAAGCGCAACGTGGAGCGTATCATCGAGCTTCTGTCCCTGCAGCCCATCTTAAAGCGGCCGGTCAAGAACCTCTCGGGCGGGCAGCAGCGCCGCGTAGACATTGCGCGCGCCATGGTACACAGCCCGCGTCTGCTCATTCTCGACGAGCCGTCCACGGGACTCGATCCCAAGACCAGGCTCACCGTCTGGTCGCTCATCGATGACATCCGCGCGGAGACGGGCATGACCGTCTTTTTAACGACGCACTATTTGGAGGAGGCTGAGAAGGCGGGCTACGTCGTCATCATGGACAAGGGACAGATCATCGCCGAGGGCACGCCCAACGAACTCAAAAACCGCTACAGCTATGACAGCCTTTTGAGCTACATGAAGCGGGACGAGGCGTTCGAGCGTGGGCTTATGGCGGAGGGTTACCGCTTTTCCTACGACCCCGTCAAAAAGGCGTACCGCATCGTCATCGCGGACAGCAATGTCGCCAAAAAACTTATGCAGGAATACGACGCGTTCACCTCGGACGTGGAGATCATCAAGGGGACGATGGACGACGTATTCTTAAACGTCACGGGAAAAAACATTCACATTTCAGGAGAGGACCATGCAGAAAGCAGCAAAGCGTAGGGGGTCGGGGACGGAGATCTTTTTCCAGCTCACCCGCCGTCACCTGCTCGTCTTTTTCAAAAATAAAGTTCGGCTCATGTACACGCTTCTCGTTCCCGTCATCATCTTTGCCGTGTACATTCTCTTCTTGCGGGAGCTGGAGCTTTCCACGGTGGAGAACACGCTCTACCGATTGGGCATTCAGGCGGATGAGGCACTCAACAAGTATATCCGCACGCTGGTCGATTCGTGGATGCTCTCGGGCATCGCGGCGCTCTCGACCATCACGGTTTCCTTGCAGACCAATACGGTGTTCGTCGAGGACAAACAGAACGGCGTCAACCGCGATTTTGTCTCCTCGCCCATCAACCGCAACACGCTCATCGGCAGCTATATCCTCTTTAATTTTTTGGTGACGCTGCTCATCTGCGTGGTCTATCTCGCCATCTGTTTTATCTATCTCGCGTGCGTCAACGAATTTTTTCTCGACTTCGTGGATTTTGCGCAGATCTTCGGCATTTTGCTGTATGCGACGGTCTCCTCGACGCTCATGACGGTGTTCATCAGCTCCTTCATCAAGACGGAGGGGACGATGGCGAGCCTGATCGCCGTGTTCTCGACGGCGGTCGGCTTCCTCATCGGCGCGTATATGCCGCTCGGCATGCTGCCTGCGTGGGTGCAGTCGCTGTGCGCTTTCATTCCCGGCACATATGCCTGCTCGCTGCTGCGCTATTCCTTTATGGCGACGCCGCTTGCCCAGCTCTCCGACCATGTCGTCAACGTCATGCAGGTCGCAAACGGACAGGAGCTGATCGATGCGATCACGGGGAGTTTCGGCTATCAGCTGGAGTTCATCGGCGTTCAGGTCAACGTGGAGTTCCAGGCAGTCGCGCTTGCGATTTTTATTGTGATTTTTATTGTTCTCAACATTCTTTCCGGCAAAAAGCTCACAGATGTTTTGGGTGTGGGCAAGAAGCGTCGCCAAAGGGCACGCCATGCAAAGATTGCCGCGGAGGGTGCGGAGCAGAGCGATCCCATTGGGGGCGCGCCGCAGGATGTGACAAAAAACGAATAATCAAAACCAATCAAATAAGAAGCGCGCCGCAGAAATTTCTGCGGCGCGCTTCTATTATAGTTGTGATCCGTGTCATTTATATCATGAAAAATGCATATCTGTAAAAGGATAAATATCATAAAAACTATTGACGTAACTTAAAATTAGTATTATAATACCGGATAGTACGAGAGGAGGTCGCGGAGTTTATTCCGCGGAATGTAGATGAAAGTTACGGTAAAAGTGCCGGAATACGGGCTGATCGGTTTTGAGGAGAGCGCGTGGACGGGCAGAAAGACGCTTTCGCACAACGGCAAGGAGTGCGCAAAGCTGGGCAAAAATAAGTTTATTCTGGAAAACGGAGACATCGCGCAGATCAAAGGCAATTTCCTGCGCGGGGCGATCCTGAATATTCGCAATGTGGAGTATCAGCTCACGCCTGCCGCCAAGTGGTACGAATACATTCTTGCGCTGCTTCCCTTTTTATTTAATATCATATGGGGGAACGTCGTTTCGCTCGTCCTGATTTTCCCCATTGTGGGCGGAGCGATCGGCGGAGGCATTTGCGGCGTCTGTTTTGTCTTGTCCCTTGTGCTGATGCGTAAGACAAGTAAGTGGTGGGCAAAGATCCTCATCGGGCTTGCCGTCTTTGCGGCGTCCGTCCTGATCTGTTACGGCATTGCGCTTCTCTTTTTGAGCGCTTCGTAAAAAACAGGCGCGCCCTGCGGAACTTCCGCAGGGCGCGCATACATTATAATGCAATCAAAGGCAATGCAAGTTACTTTCCCGCGCCGTTTTGCGGGAAGAGCGCGCGGATCATCTCGGAGACATACCGCACGGGCACAAGCTCGATCTTTCCTGCGAACTTTTCGCAGGCTTTTTTGTTCTTTTCGGGAAGAATGACCCGCCTGAAGCCCATCTTAATGCACTCGTTGACGCGCTTATCGGCATATCCCACGCCGCGCACCTCGCCCGTTAACCCCACTTCGCCAAAGACCGCCGTGAACTTGTCGACGGGCGTCATCTTCTCGGCGCTCGCGAGAGCGGCGCAGACGGCAAGATCGGCGCTCGGTTCATTCAGGCGGATGCCGCCCATCGCGTTGAGGTAGATGTCCTGCGTGCCAAGGGGCAGGCCGCATCGCTTTTCCAGCACGGCGACGAGGACGACGAGGCGGTTGAAGTCGACGCCCAGGGACATTCTGCGCGGCAGTCCGTACGCCGTCTTGCACATGAGCGTCTGAATCTCGACCATCATGCAGCGGTTGCCCGTCTCGCTCGGGGTGACGGCGGCGCCCGCCGCCTCGCCGCGCGTGTCGGAGAGGAACAGCCCCGAATAGTCGGTCACGCCGAAGATGCCGGCGTCCGTCATCTCGAACACGCCCACCTCCTGTACCGAGCCGAACCTGTTTTTGACGGCGCGCAGAATTTTGAAGTTTTCCGTGCGCTCGCCCTCGAAGTAGAGGACGGCGTCCATGATATGCTCCAATACCTTGGGGCCTGCCAGCGTGCCCTCCTTGGTGACGTGCCCGACGAGGAAAAAGGTGATCCCGCGCGACTTTGCGATGCGCATGAGCCGTGCGGCGCACTCGCGCACCTGCCCGACGCTGCCCGCCGCCGACGTGAGCGCATCGGTGTAGATCGCCTGAACGGAGTCCACGATGACGTACTCCGCGCTCAGAATGCTCTCCTCGGCGTTTTCAAGGTTGGTTTCATTGAGCAGGAGCAGCGTATCGGAGTTGAGCCCCAGCCGTTCACAGCGCAATTTGACTTGCGAACAGCTCTCCTCGGCGGAGAGGTATAAAACGGTATGCTCCTTGGACAGATGCGCCGCGACCTGCGTCAAGAGGGTGGATTTGCCCACGCCGGGATCGCCGCCGACCAAGACGAGCGAGCCGCGCACGATGCCGCCGCCCAGCACGACGTCCAGCTCGGCAATGCCCGAGGAGACGCGCTCATATTTTTCGTACTTGACCTGCGAGAGGGGAAGAGCGCGCGAGACTGCCGTGCGCATGGTCTGCTTTTTGGAAGAGGGTAGGGCAGGTGCGATCGGCTCTTCGACGAGCGTGTTGAACTTCCCGCAGTCGGGGCAGCGCCCCAGCCACTTGGGCGAGGTGTACCCGCACTCCGCGCATACAAATTGTGTCGTCGCTTTTGGCATAATGTTCCGTTCCTGTTTTCTTATTTGAGTGAAATGATGACTCTTTTTTTGCGCTTGCCTTCCCTGTGCAAGGGAGTCGGCGGGGGAGACTTTCGCTGCATTTTGGCTCCCCTGACTTTATTAGGGTGAGGTGTGCGGGAGGCAAGAAAAGTGCACCGCCTTTTGCTAAAATCACAGATACAAGCAAAATCGCAATTTTGCGCAGTATGCCCCTGTTTGCTGCTGACGCAGCATGGGGTGAAGCGTACGTCATGCGAACAGCACGGTGTGCTGTTCGCGCACGCTGAACTAAGAAATCGCCTTTTTCAGCGGCGATTTCGTGACCGCAGGCAGCGCACTACCTTGGCGCTGCCAAGAAGGGATGGTGAATCGCCGCAAACTATATTACAAGCCCTTCCTGTTTGCGGCGAGAGAAAAAGGTGCCGTTAGGAGCTTGCTCCGTGTCGGCAGCCTTTTTCTCAGATCACGGAATTGCGCCTTTGCGCGAGAAAATTCGTGAGCCTATCGTAATAATACCATTGCAAAGCAGGTGATTCCTTTCTCCTCGCCGACGTAGCCGAGGTGTTCGTTGGTGCCTGCTGCAATGCCGACGGCGTCAGGGGAGAGCGAGAGGGCGGCGGCGAGATTTGCCTTCATTGCCTCGATATGCGGCGCAAGGCGGGGTCTCTGCACCAGAATGGTGAGGCTGACGTTTTTGGGTGCAAGTCCCTGCTCTTTGACGAGCTGCACGACCTCGGCGAGCAGCGCCATGCTGTCCGCGCCCGCAAAGCGTGCGTCCGTGTCGGGGAAGTAATGCCCGATGTCCCTGAGCCCCGCGGCGGAGAGGAGGGCGTCCATCAGCGCGTGGACGAGCACGTCGCCGTCCGAGTGCGCCACAAGCCCGCGCGTGTGCGGAATGCGTACGCCGCCCAGCACGATATGATCGCCCTCGCCGAAAGCGTGCGTGTCGACGCCGAACCCTGCGCGCTCCGCGGGCGCAAAGTCCTCGGGATAGGTGAGCTTTTTGTTGGCGCGGTCCCCCAAAAAGATGTGCGGCGGCGCAATATACGCCGCATATATGCCGCTGTCGTCGGTGAAGTCGTCCTCCCGCTCCTCGGAAAACGCCGCGGTGTACGCCCGCAGCAGCTCGTCGCGCAAAAAGCCCTGCGGGGTCTGCACGGTAAAGACATCTTTGCGCGCGGGGACGGAGACAATGCGGCCGTCCTCGGCAAGGACGGTCGTGTCCGTCGCGGGCAGGGCGCAGACGCCGCTGCCGAACGCCCTGACGCTCTCGATGCAGTCCCAGATGATCTTGCGCGTGACGAACGGGCGTGCCGCGTCATGAACGAGCACGATGTCGCCCTGCGCCGCCTGGAGTGCGGAATAGACGCTCTGCGTGCGCGTCCTGCCGCCGATGACCGTGCGCGCGTGCGGGAAGGGGGAGAGGAGGGCGTCGATGCGCGTCCTGTCCTCCTCGCGGCAGGCGATCAGGATCTCGTCCGCGGTGGCGGCAAAGGCGGAGACGCTGTATAAAAGCGCGGGCAGTCCGTTCAGCTCTCGCAGAACTTTGTTCCCGGAAAACCCCGCGCGCGAGCCGCTGCCCGCCGCGCAGAGAATGGCCGTGATCATGCGATGACCTCGTAGAGCGTGCCCGCTTCGTCCTTTTTTACCGTCTCCTTGATGGCGAGCACGCGGAATCTGAGCGTGCCCGAGGTAAAGGAGAGCTCCACCTCGTCGCCGATTTTGACGCGATAGGCGGGCTTGACTTCCTTGCCGTTGACGCGGATCTTGCCCGCGTCCGCCGCCTCCTGCGCGACGGTGCGCCGCTTCAGGATGCGCGATACCTTCAAAAACTTATCGATCCTCATAAACTCCTCTTGCGCGTGTGCGCGCTTTCCTGAAAAATAGTGGTCGGATTTTGACGTATTTTCGCGAATTGCCGAAAAAATAAAAAATTCTTGCGAAAAGCTGTTGACATCTTTCCGCCGATGGGCTATAATAACATAATGTATTACTATGCAATAATGCGTCTTTGCGCCATTTCGCCCGAAAAGGACGGGATTTTTCAGGGCACAAACGCATTTTTCTTCCCTCTATTCCGCAGTATTATACCGCAAATTTGCGCGCTTGTAAAGGGGAAGGGGCATTTTTGATCAGGAAAATTCGATTTTTATCGATGAAAAGATATACTCGGTAGATCGCGCAGAAAAAAACGTAAAAGGAGTATATTGCCGGATGAACTTACCCATTCACAAGTACGGGAAGACGGAGCGGCGCAAGTTCGGGAAGATCAACGAAGTCATCGATATTCCCAACCTCGTCGAGATCCAGAAGGAGAGCTACGACAGCTTTATCGGCGAAGGCATCTCTGAGATTTTTGAGGACTACTCGCCCATCACCGATTTCTCCGATCACTTCGAGCTGCACTTTTTGAGCCATGAGTTCGGGGATACGCCCAAGTATGACGAGAAAGAGTGCCGCAACCGCGATGCGACGTATGCGCTGCCTCTGCGCGTCAAGGTGCGCCTCGTCAACAAGGTCAAGGACGAGATCATCGATTCCGTCGTCTTTATGGGGGATTTCCCCCTGATGACGGAGAACGGCTCCTTCATCATCAACGGTGCGGAGCGCGTCATTGTCTCTCAGCTCGTCCGCTCGCCCGGCGTCAACAACGTCGCCGAGACGGACAAGACGGGTAAAAAGATCTACGAAACGACCGTCATTCCCAACCGCGGCGCGTGGCTGGAGTTCAAGCAGGATCCCCAGGGTGTTCTGTGGGTGAGCGTGGACAGAAAGCGCAAGCTCACCGCCACGGTGCTTCTGCGCGCCCTCGGGTACGGTTCCAACCGCGCCCTTGAAGAGCTGTTCGGCAACGATAAGATGATCGCCGCTACCATCGAGCGCGACGAGAAGGATACGCCGCCCATCAAGTCGGAATCGGACGGCCTTATTGCCCTGTACAGAAGACTGCGCCCCGGCGAAGTGCCCACCGAGGAATCGGTGCGCCAGCACCTCAACAACCTCTTCTTCGATCCGCGCCGCTATGACGTGGTCAAGGTGGGGCGCTATAAGTTCAACAAAAAACTCAACCTTGCCTACCGTCTGCCCGGCTGCCGCGTCGCGGACGACATCTTCCACCCCGAGACGGGCGAGCTGCTCGCTTCCAAGGGTGAAAAAGTGAGCGAGGAGCAGGCGCGCGCCATTCAGAACGCTGGTATCGGCGAGGTGTTCGTCCTCGTCAACGATCCCGTGGACGGGGAGATCCGCCACAAGATCATCTCCAACAACACCATCGATTTCTCGGCGGTGTCGGACAAGAATCCCAAGGCGTTCGGGCTACTCAAGACCATCTACTATCCCAACTTCAAGTTCAGCAAGGAGATCGCCGCCGCGTGCGAGACGATGAGCGTAGAGGAAGTCGCCGAGAAGTACCTCGACGAGATCAACGCCGTCTACTACGCCCGCGAGACCGCGCCCGAAGCGGATGAGAAGCAGGAGGAGAAGAAGAACCGCGAGAAGCGCAAGGAAAACCGCCTCAAGTTCGTCGCCGCCTGCAAGCTCTTCCACGAGCTGCTCGCGCGTGACGACAATGCGCAGTCCGCGCAGGTCGACCTTGCCGCCGAGGAGCGCGTGATGGGCGTCACACCCGCCGAGAAGAAGGCGATCAAGCCGCTTGTGGAAAAACTCAATCACAAGTGCATCACGGTGGATGACATCGTCGCCGCCGTTTCGACCAACCTCGATCTGCAGTACGGCATCGGCACCATCGATGAGATCGACCACCTCGGCAACCGCCGCGTGCGCTCGGTCGGCGAGCTGCTTCAGAACCAGCTGCGCATCGGCATGTCCCGCCTCGAGCGCCTCATCAAAGAGCGCATGGCGACGGCGGATCCCATGGAAGTCACGCCTTCCAGTCTGATCAACGTCCGTCCCATTTCGGCGGTCATCCGCGAGTTCTTCGGGTCCTCTCAGCTCTCGCAGTTTATGGATCAGACCAACCCCATCGCGGAGCTCACGCACAAGCGCAAGCTCTCCGCGCTCGGCCCGGGCGGCCTCAACCGCGACCGCGCGACCTTCGAAGTGCGCGACGTTCACCACTCGCACTACGGCCGTATGTGTCCCATCGAGACCCCCGAAGGTCAGAACATCGGCCTTATTTCCTCGCTCGCGACCTTCTCCAAAGTCAATGAGTTCGGCTTCATCATGTCCCCTTACCGCAAGGTGGACAAGGCGACGGGCATCGTCACCGATCATGTCGACTATCTGACGGCGGACGAAGAGGACCGCTACGTCGTCGCGCAGGCGAACGAGCCGCTCGACGAAGAGGGCAGGTTCGTCAACGCCCGCGTCGGCTGCCGCCACAAGGAACTCATCACCGAGATGCCCCGCGAGGCGATCGACTACATGGACGTCTCTCCTAAGCAGCTCGTCTCGGTCGCAACGGCGCTCATTCCCTTCCTTGAGAACGACGATACCAACCGCGCTCTGATGGGTTCGAACATGCAGCGCCAGGCAGTGCCGCTTTTGAAGACCGAGCCTGCGATCGTTGCAACGGGCATCGAAGAGGCCATTGCGCGCGACTCGGGCGTCACCGTCCGCGCAAGAGAGGCGGGTATCGCGGTAGGTGTCTCCTCCGATCTCATCAAGATCCGCGAGGACAGCGGCTTCATTGCGGAATACCCCTTAAAGAAATTCCAGCGTTCCAACCAGGGAACGTGCCTCAATCAGCGTCCCATCATCACGACGGGGGACAGGGTGGCAAAGGGCGA
>CALVWM010000047.1 GCA_944367185.1 uncultured Clostridia bacterium
CCAGCGTCGCCGAAGCGCCCGTGCCGCCGATCTCGCTCGTCTTTGCCCAGAAGGAGAGGATCATGTGTTCGCCGGGCGCGAGCTTGTAGCTCTCGGAGGTCGCCGTGTAGGGCGCGCTGCTGACGGACATGAGCATGATGACCGTCGAAGCATCCGCGCTGCCGTCAAAGAGGAAGCCGCCGGCAAAGTCGGTGTCGTAGATGTTCTGAAGGTAGGCGTTGTTCGCCGCATCTGCCGTCAGACCTGCGACCGTGGTGATCTTTGCATAGTCGTCCGGATACTCGCCGTCATATCTGACAAGGGGACGTCCGCCTTCGGGATCGGTCGTGATCGCAACGCTGTCCGTGTCGATCGCGATGTCGTCCGCCGCGCCGAAGCTCGCGTCGAGGTCGAGCTTGAAGGTCGTGACGTCCGCACCCAGCTTGGTCGCGTCAAAGATCTTGTCCTCGGTCTTGCTGTCGATGGAGCAGCTCTCCTGCGCCGTCGCCTCCTCGTATGCCGCGTCGCTGATCGTCGTGCAGACGAGGTCGTCAAAGAATGCAAAGCCGTTGACGTACTCGAGGCGGTTTGTCGTCGAGCCCTGACCTAAGCCCAGCACGACGGTGAAGGTCGTCGTCGCAAAGGAGTTGGCGCGGATGTAGAGCGTGTACTGTCTCCACGCGCCGTTGGTGTTGATGTTCTTGATCTGCATCTGGTCGAGCGTCGTGCCGCCGACCGTCTGATTGACGCGGATATATGCGCCCGCGTTGTTCTCGACTGCAAGCTCGTCGTCCTCGTAGTAGTGCTTCAGATCGTCCGTGCGCACCCAAAGGGAGACTTCCGCCGCCGTGCCCGCGGAGAGGGTGATGGTCGTGGAGGACGTGTAGTACTGTCCCGTGCCCAGCACGCCGTCCGACGCGCGGCGGTTGTGGATCATCAGGACGCTCGTCTCGTCCTCCGCGGCGCCTTCGCGCACCGTGGGAGAGATGTTGGAGAGGTATTCCACGTCCTCATAGTCGATGGAGTAGGAGTACTCGTCAAACAGCTCCGCCGCTTCGGAGCCCGAATCGAGCTCGTCGATCTCGTCCTCGAAATCGGCGTAGAATCTGAGCCTGTCGTAGGCGGTCACGCCCTCATCGTTCCAGTGCGCGACGGCGTCGTCCACGGAGGTGAATTCCCTTCCGGACGTCGCGAGATAGTCCCACTCGGCAAGGTTTACGATGCCCGAGGCCGAATCGGAAGTGGGCGAACCGGACGTGAACGACCAGTTGGTCGGGGTGTTGATGAGGACGCGCTTTTCATCCAGCTCCTCAACGTCGTTCTCGGTATAGAACTCGAAATTGCCGTTGCGGATGGTCTGGGTATCCGTCTGGGAGACGGTCTCCTCCTCTTCGTCGTCCGTCGTGTCCTCCGCCGGCGTGCACGCCGCAAAGACGCCCACCGAGAGGGAGGCGACAAGAGCCAGCGAGCAGAGCGCGACCGAACGGCGCTTCCAGTGTTTGAAATCGTTAGCCATAAAACATCCTTTCCATGCGCGTCCGTATGGGACGCACCCATTTATTGTATGTCTGGAATACTGCGGAAAGGCGCTCGTCCGCGCCGCCGCAATACACCTCTCTATTTTAATATAAAACGCCGTGAGAAGCAAGCAATTCCGCATGAAAATCGTTATGATTTCGTGGAAATGCGCAAAAAATTTTCCTTCGCGGCACAAACTGTCGGGGAAACCGGAAGGGGAGGAAAGCGGATGAGAATTTCGGGCAGGACGGCAAAGAGGCTCGCGGGCGGCGGCGCGGTGGGGCTTGTCAACGGCGTGTTCGGCGGCGGAGGGGGGATGGTCGCCGTGCCCCTTCTGGAGCGCATCGAGGGGCGGGGGACTGCGGCGGCGCACGCAAGCGCCATCGCCTGCATCCTTCCCGCTTCGCTGGTAAGCGTCGTCATCTATCTCATCGCCGGGCTGGCGCCGTGGCACATCCTGCTGCCCACCGCCATCGGCGCCGTGATGGGCGGCGCGTTGGGCGCAAAGCTGCTGCCCGTCCTGCCGCCGCGCGCCGTGGACGCGGTGTTCGCGCTCCTCATGCTGCTCGCGGGGGCAAAGGCGCTTTTCTCGTGGCATTTCTGACGCTGTTTTTATGCGGCGTCGTCGGCGGGCTGCTGGGCGGCATGGGCATGGGCGGCGGGACGGCGCTCATCCCGCTTTTAACGCTCTTCGGCGTCCCGCAGGCGGCGGCGCAGGGCGTCAACCTGTTGTCCTTTCTCCCGACGGCGGCGATCGCGCTCTCCATCCATGCGAAGAACGGACTCATCAGGCGGGAGGGGCTGCTTCTTTTTATCCTGCCCGCGCTCACCTGTTCCGTCCCCGGCGCGCTGCTCGCGACCTTTCTGCCCTCTCCCGTGCTTGAGCGCGCGTTCGGCGCTTTTCTCATCGTCCTTGCCCTGTTTCGCCTGAAAAAAGTCTTTCTCGCCTTCCGCCGTTCCCGCCGCTGAGGAGCGGATGGCGCTTGGTCGCCTGCATTGTCGCAAAATTCTGTGAAAACTGAAAAAAAAGCGCATGAAAATGGGGCAATATCCGAAAAAACTGCGAAAATATTTTTAAAAAGGGTATAGACAAACGTGCGTTCCTGTGTTAAAATGTTATAGATGGATAAAATAGGGGCATTATTCGGAAACGGGGTACTATTTTAGGGTAGAGAAATGATCGGGAGATAGCCCCATGATTTGCCCGATCGGACCGAGAGGGTCCGAAATTTACGCAAAGCAAAGGACGGGAACGGAATGGAACGGACAGCACCTGAGGCTGGAATGCAGACATCGGAAAAGATCGGGATCATCGATCTCGGCTCCAACTCCGCGCGCCTTGTGATCGTACGCCTGTTCGGCGGCGGTTACTTCATGGTCGAGGATGAACTGAAAGAGAGCGTGCGCCTTGGTCAGGACATGGACCGCGACGGTTTTTTGAAGCCGCAGCGCATTGCGGAGACCAATCGAACGCTCAAAATGTTTAAGAGATTGTGCGACGCGAGCGGTGTCACGCGCATCATCGCCGTGGCGACGGCGGCGGTCCGCCGCGCCAAAAATCAGCGCTCTTTCCTGGATGAGATCCAGGCGACGTGCGGCATTCGCGTAGAAGTCTTGTCCGAGGAGGCGGAGGCGACGCTCGTCTACCGCGGCGTCATCAACTCCATGGACATCCCCAAGGGGATCATTCTGGAGATCGGCGGCGGCAGCACGAAGATCATCTACTACAACCGCAGGACGGTGCTGCACTATGCATCGCTCTCCTTCGGCGCGGTCACGCTGACCGATCTCTTCGCGGACGACGGCGTCTCCCCCGAGGAACAGACGCGCAAGATTGAGGAATTTTTCACCGAACAGTTCAAAAAAATTGAATGGCTTTCGGAGGTCGAGCCAGACGTGCAGATGATCGGCGTCGGCGGCTCCTTCCGCAACTTGTACAAGATCAACCGGCTGGTACGCAAGTATCCGCTCAACACGGTGCACAATTACTCCTTCGCCGTGGAGGACTTCCGCTCCATCTATGAGATGGTGCGCGTTCTGGACGTGGAGAAGCGCAAGCGCATCCGCGGGCTCTCGCCTGCGCGCGCGGACATCATGCCTGCGGCGCTCGCCATCATCAAGGCGTTCACCGACTATCTGCATATCGAATCCTTTACGGTCGGCGGCTGCGGCCTTCGGGAGGGCATCATGTTCAACCAGGCTGTGCCGCAGACGGTGGAGCGCCCCATCCTCGACGTGCTGAGTTATTCCCTGACGACGCTCGTCAAGTACTACGGCTGCAACGAAAAGCACGTCGAGCAGACCGTGCGGCTCTCCATCCAGCTCTTCAAACAGCTGCGGGTGTTGCACAAGTTCCCGCGCGTTTATCTGAAAGTTTTGAAGATCGCCGCCAGCTTGCATGACAGCGGGCGGGAAGTGCGCTACTATAACCACGAACAGCACAGCCGCTATATCATCCTCAATTCGGGCGTGTACGGCGCGACCCACCGCGAGATCGTGCTCGCGGCGTTCGTCGCGGGGTGCAGCCGCAAGGGCGAGCTGAATGCTTCCGAGTGGGCGCGCTATAAGGACATCGTCACCGAGGAAGATCAGGACGTCGTCAAAAAGCTGGGCGTACTGCTGCGCATCGGCGAGGCGCTCGATCGCAGCGGCATGGGCGTCGTGACGGGCATCAACTGCGACGTTCTGGGCGACTCCGTCATCATGAAGACGGAGCTTGCGGGCGACGCGTCGCTGGAGATCCGCCAGGCAATGGAGGCGGGCGCCGATTTCAAGCGCACCTTCCGCAAAAACCTGGAGATCCTGTGAGGCTCGTCCTCGCCAGCGCGTCCCCGCGCAGAAAGGAGCTGCTCGCGCGGCTCGTCCCGCAATTTGAGGTAGAGCCCTCGCGCTTCGAGGAAGTGGGCGCGGGGCTTTCCGCTTGTGAGACGGCGCGTGCGTTTGCCGTGGGCAAGGCGCGCGAGGTCGCCGCCCGCCGCCCGCAGGACGCGGTGCTCGGCTCGGACACCGTCGTCTCGCTGGACGGGAAAATCCTCGGAAAGCCAAAGGACGAAGGGGATGCGCGCAGGATGCTGCGCCTGCTCTCGGGCAGGACGCACACCGTGTACACGGGCGTCTGTCTCATTGCGGGCGGGAAGGAGTTCGTCGACGTCGTGCATGCGGACGTCACCTTTGAAGCGCTGACGGACGAGGTCGTTGCGGCGTATGTCGCGACCGGCAAGCCGCTCGACAAGGCGGGCGCGTACGGTATCCAGGACGGATTTCCGCTCGTCAGGTCCTACCGGGGAAGCTTTTCCTGCATCATGGGGCTGCCGCTCGAGCGGCTTTCGGGCATGCTGCGGGAAGCGGGGCTCATTTAGCTTTTTTACAGAGGAAATACCATGCTCAAACTTGCAATCGACTTCGGGACCGCGGTCACGAAGATCTATAAGATCGGCAGCGGCATCGTGCTTGCCGAGGCGACCTGCGTCACCATTCAGAAGGAGACGGGGGAGATCCGCGCCTTCGGGAACGAGGCAAAGCGCCTTTTGGGCAAGACGGCGGAGCTTACCGACGTCTGCTTCCCCGTCTATGAGGGGGAGATCCTCAACGAGCGCTACGCGGCGGCGCTGCTCGAATATTTTTTGCAGAAGGTCGTGCGGCGTGCGTATTCGGTGGAGGCGCTCTTCTGCGTGCCCTGCGCGTGCAGCCTCGAATCGCGGGAGAAGTACTGCCGCGTCGCGCGCTCCGCGGGGCTCAACCGCGTCACCTTTGCGGAGACGCCCTATCTTGCGGCGCTCGGGCAGGACGTGCCGATCTCGGAATCCACGCCCGCCTTTACGGTGGACATCGGCGCGGGCAAGACAAGCTGCGCCGCGTTCTCGCTGGACGGCATCATTGCGGGACTGACGATGAATGTGGGCGGCAACAATATGGACGTGCACATCATCGACCACGTCGCAGAGACGTTCAACTTGAAGATCGGTTCGCTCTCGAGCGAGAAGCTCAAGAATACCGTGGGCAGCCTGATCGAAAACGACAATCAGAGCACCATCGTCAACGGGCGGGACGTCACGACGGGCAAGCCCCGTTCGGTCTCCGTCTCCTCGGCGGACATCCTGCTGCCCATCCGCATCTATGTGGATAAGATCATCGAGTACGCGGAGCTGATTTTAAAGAAGCTGCCCGCCGAGGTCAGCGCCGTCATGTGCAAGAACGGCATCTATCTGGCGGGCGGCGTGTGTTCTCTTGCCGGCTTTGCCGACTATGTTTCCGACCGCCTGCAGATGGACGCGCACATCGCCTCCGATCCGCAGATGGCGATCGTGCTGGGCGGCGGCAGGACGATCGGCTCCGCCGCCATTGCAAAGCGCATCTGTCTGTAAACGCCGTCCTGCCTGATCCCAAACGCAAACCCGCGCGCGGCGCGGGAGTTATGCCGCAAGCCGCGGCAAGAAGGAGATATATCATGAAAAAAGCACTCAGGCTCACTGTGACAGCGGCGCTTGCCGTCTGTGTGGCTGCACTCGCCTGCGCCTGCGCGCCCATCTCATCGGAGGCAAAGGGCACGCCCTCCGCGCATGTCACGCGGGAGCAGTGGGAAGCGTATTTTTCCGATCTCGACGTTTCGCTGGAGAATTGCGAGATCACATACGAGACGTCCTCCACGGATACAACGTACATCCTCGGGATCAAGTACACCTGCACGAGCGTCGTCAAGTACGAGATCGTGCATGCCGACGGGCTCATTTATCAGAGCAGGTCGGCGCACCGCACGGGCGCGTACGGAGACGTCTCGCTGGACGATACCGATGCGACGGTGGAATTTTATGTTGCGCCCAATTCGGACGACCAGTTCGGAAACACGCTGAACCGCTATTGGAAGAATGCGGGCGGGGAGTGGAGCGTCGATCTCATAACGGTGGGGTCGCTGTTCGATCCGCTCGGCACGCTCTCGACCGACTATGACGACTATGTGTACAGCGATTCGCGCAGCGGGTATGTCCTCAAAGAGGATCTGGGCGGCGAGGATGTCGTCCTCAAATTCAATGAAGCGGGGCAACTGGTCGCCGTCTGGCAGGAAGAGACGGGCGTGAGCGCTTCGGCGGCGCTCGGCGGTGTACGCACGGTGGAGCAGATGAATATCGTCATCGAATACGGCGGACAGACGCTGACCCTTCCCGAGGTCGAAGAGGGCACCGAAGGCGACGTGGTCTGAGCCCTTCTGCGAGGGAGATCGCAGAGACAGCGAAGGATTCCCAATACGAGATAAGCGCGCCGCGCGGCAATTTGCCGCGCGGCGCGCTTATGATTTCAGCCTTCCCGTCCCAATAGTTCGTCAAGCGAGCAATGAAAATGTTTTGCGAGGGTCAGAGCCTTTTCCAGGGACGGCATACACCTGCCGTGATACCAATCATCGAGGCGGTTGATTGCAATGCCCGTGTCCTTGCAGAGCTGATAGCGCGAAAGATTATTTTGTGCCAGAAGTTCGCGGAATCTTTGGGAAAACGCAGGCGTGGGGCGAAAGTACGCGTGCTCGGGATAGGGCGCAAGTCCCAAAAGATAGTCCACGGAAAGTCCGAATGTGTCAGCGATTTTGACGACGTTGGAGAACTTCGGAACACATTCGCCCCGCAGATAGCGATAAGCTTCGGATAGATTGATCTTGCTCTTTTGCGCAAACTGTTCCATGCTCAGCTGATTGTCATTGAGCAGTTCCAGCAACGCATCGCGGAAATAACTCTCCATGCTCGGCACCCCTTTTTCGACATTATGCCCTGATACTTCCAAAATTACTTGATTTTATAAGTGGCAGGGTATATAATGGGGGTGGGTCAAATGGCTGAATTTCATACAAAGGAGAAAAGTATGCAAAAGACGGAACGGAAGGGACAAAATGTCACGGCGGAGGATGTTGCGGCGGCGCTCAAACCGCTCTTGGACGAGTACTTTGAGGGGGCGAGCGTCTGCATGGGCGATTCGATTCGCTATACTCTCCCGGACGGGCAGCGCTTTTTCATTTCGGTACGCAAGGACTGAATGCTGATCGGAAACGACGCGCCGCGCGGCTTCGGGCCGCGCGGCGCGTCATTAAAATAACGAATTTTTTGTAAATATATCGATATTGTCATAATTTTTGTTGACAAAACAAGTATGAAGTGCTATAATGCCCAAGCTGTTTACAAAGTGAATAAAAGGAGTAATTATGGCAACGGAAACTACAAAGCGCAGGATGCCCCTGTGGGCGAAGATCGTCATTTGGGCGCTGGTCGCGGTCATCATATTGTGCGCCGCGCTCGTGGGTGCGGTCGCGATCGTCTGGCGGCACGAGATCGCATCGGTCGCGAGTTTTACCAAGGTTGCGGATCGTAACGAAGAGCACCTGGACGGCGCTGTTTATCGCATGGACATCTCGGGCGACTTTTATTTTGACGACTATCTCGCGCAGGGCGGCGCGTCCAGCGATAGCGAGCTCATCGACTTTATCACTAAAAATATTACGCGCGGGCTGATCGATATGACCATTTCGGAGAGCGAGATCGCATGCAGTTCGTTCACCGCGGTCACGGCGGACGGTGACAGGATCTTCGCCCGCAACTACGACTTCGCGCGCACCAACACGGCGCTCGTCTTTGCAGACCCCGGCAACGGCAGGCACAAGTCCTTCTCGACGGTGGACCTGCAGTTCCTCGGCATGGACCCCGCGCAGGACGTGGAGGGGCTGATGAACAAGATCACCTGCCTTGCGGCGCCCTTCGCGCCCCTGGACGGCATCAACGATGCGGGCGTGAGCTGCGGCATCTACATGTCCTATCAGGGCGGCGAAGAGACGGTCGCGACCGATCAGCAGACGGACAAGCCCGACCTTACGTCCACGACCATGCTGCGCATGGTGCTCGACTATGCGAGCACGGTGGAGGAGGCGGTCGCGCTCATCGAGCAGTATGACATGCACGACTCCGCGCAGACGTCCTACCACTACATGATCGCCGACGCGACGGGCAAGAGCGCCATTCTCGAATGGACAAACGGCACGGACGAGACGGACAACGACGGCAGCGCGCGCACCCTCAAGGTCATCTGGAACGATGACGACGCGCACATCGGCGAACGCGAGGGGAACGCGGACTACCAGTGGATCACCAACTTCATCCTCCAGCCCGGCTACTACGCAGGCGACGAGTTCAAGGCGGGGCTCGACCGGTATGACGAGATCTACTCCCGCCTCTCCGCGACGGACGGCGTTGTGGAGGACGAGCAGGCGGCAATGGAGATCTTGCAGGCGGTCGGCAGACGCAACTGGAACAACGACGACGGCAACGGCTGCACGGTCCACAGCGTCGTGTACAACCTGACCCAAAAGACGGTGCTCTGGGTCGCCAACGAGCACTACGGCGAGGAAGCGTACACCTTCTCGTTCGCGCTCTGAGCAAAATACATGAAAGAATGCGCGCCGCGCGGCAGAAAGCCGCGCGGCGCGCACCCGTTCCCGCGGCAAAATAGAGTGAAAATCGTTTGACAATCGCCTTTCGTGTGATTATAATAGGAGAAAAAGGCGATCAAGCGGAAGAGACGCGCACGCATCGTCCGGTCAGAGAGGGGGAGCCGCAGGCTGAAAGCTCCCTTGCGGACAGGGCGCGGTATTCCCCCGCGAGCCGCTCCGCCGAACAGAACTTCAAGCGGAGCCGTCCTCCCGCGTTAAGGGTCAACGAGGCGCGCTTTTTTCGCGCGCGAAAACAGGTGGTACCGCGGTATTTTCGCCCTGTCCTTCGGGACGGGGCTTTTATTTTTGTCAAGGAGTGAGGTATGGACAATATCTTCGAAGAGCTTTTGGCGGAAGTCAAGGATGCCATCCGCGATTTTCACAACAGCAAGGAACTGTATGACGCCAGGATGCGCTTTTTGGGCAGGACGGGCAGACTGACGGCGCTCTATAAGCGCATCCGTGAGATCCCTCCCGAGGAGCGCCCCGCCTTCGGGCAGAAGATCAACGCCCTGAAAGAGGAACTGGAGGCGCGCTTTGCCGAGCTTGAGGCGCGCATGCACGAAAAGGAACTCGCGGAAAAGCTCTCGGGCGAGTCGGTGGACGTCACCATGCCCGGGCGCCGCGTCACCGTCGGTACGCTGCACCCCGTCACGCGCGTGAAGAATATGCTCATCGACGTGTTCGCGGGCATGGGTTTCGAGATCTTTGAAGGGCCGGAGATCGAGAACGACTACTACAATTTCACGGCGCTCAATACGCCCGCCGATCATCCCGCCCGCGACATGCAGGATACCTTCTATGTCTCGGAAAATTTCCTGCTGCGCACGCAGACGAGTGCGGGGCAGATCAGGTTGATGGAGAAGAAGAGACCGCCCATCAAGATGCTCTGCCCGGGCAGGGTGTTCCGCTCGGACGATGACGCGACGCACTCTCCCATGTTCCACCAGATGGAAGGCCTTGTCGTCGACAGGCACATCACGCTGTGCGATCTGCAGGGCATGCTGGACGAGTTCGCGCGCAACGTATTCGGCAAGGAGAGCAAGACGCGCCTGCGTCCCTCCTACTTCCCGTTCACGGAGCCGTCCGTCGAGGTGGACGTCTCCTGCCATGTCTGCGGCGGCACGGGCTGCTCGCTGTGCAAGGGCACGGGCTGGATCGAGGTCCTCGGCGCAGGCATGGTCAATCGGCGCGTCCTGGAGAACTGCGGCATCGATCCCGACGAGTATACGGGCTTTGCGTTCGGCATGGGCGTCGAGCGCATCGCCATGCTCAAGTACGGCATCAACAACATCAAACTCCTGACGGAGAACGACGTGCGGTTCTTGGAACAATTTAAGGACTAAATACCGATTGGAGAAGCAGTATAAACAGATCATTCAGGAGATCAAAATGAAAGTACCTTTCAGCTGGTTAAAAGACTATGCAGAGATCGATATCACCGCACAGGAATTGCAGGATAAGCTCTTCTCCTGCGGGTTCGAGGTGGAGGAACTCACCTACCTCGGCAAGGACGTCGCGAACGTCGTCACGGGGCGCATCACTAAGACGGAGAAGCATCCCGACGCGGACAGGCTCACGGTCTGCCGGGTGGACTGCGGCGCGCACGGCGCAAAGCAGATCTGCACCGCTGCGACCAACGTCTTTGAGGGCGCGATCGTCCCCGTCGCGCTTGATGGCTCCACCGTCCTGCACGAGGGCGGCGTTCAGAAGATCAAGACGGGCAAACTGCGCGGCGTCACGTCCGAGGGCATGTTCTGTTCGGGCGAAGAGCTGGGCATCTCCGACGACTTCTATGCGGGCGCGGAGGTCAACGGCATCCTCATTCTGGACGACGATACGCCGATCGGCGTCGATATCCGTCCCGTCGTCGGCATCGACGACTATATCTTTGACATCGCGGTGACGGCAAACCGCCCTGACTGCCAGAGCGTGTTCGGCATGGCGCGCGAAGTCGCCGCCATCCTCAAAAAGCCCTTAAAGACGCCCGCGACCGACTATATCGCGCACCCGACGGACGTGAAGATCCCCGTCACGGTCAAGGAGCCGACGCTCTGCCCCCGCTATATCGGACATTACGTCGCGGACGTCAAGATCGGCACGTCGCCGCGCTGGATGCGCCGCCGCCTCGCGCTGTGCGGGCTTCGCTCGGTGTCCGACGTCGTCGATATCACCAACTTCGTGCTGCTGGAGCTGGGTCAGCCCATGCACGCGTTTGACAGGAACTACCTGCAGGGCGGCATCGTCGTGCGCCGCGCCAAGGAGGGCGAGAAGATCGTCACGCTGGACGAGAAGGAGTTCACCCTCACGCCCGAAAACCTGCTCATCTGCGATGAAAAGAAGGGCGTCGCTTTAGCCGGCGTCATGGGCGGGCTGAACAGCGAGATCAAGCCGGACACCGCCGCCGTGTTCTTCGAGGCGGCAAAGTTCGCGCGGGACAGCGTCAGAAAGACGTCGCGCGCACTCGGTCAGCGCAGCGATTCCTCCGCGCGCTTTGAAAAGGGCATCGACGCCTACACCTGCGCGTTCGCCATGGACCGCGCGCTGCACCTCGTGCAGGAACTGGGCTGCGGCAAGCCCACCACCTGGCGGGTGGATGTCAACGCGGAGAGCATGGTCCCCCGCATCATCAAGACGACCTATAAAAAGATCGACGATCTTCTCGGCATCTGTGTCCCGCACGCGGAAATGTGCGCCATTTTAACCCGCCTCGGCTTTGAGGTGACGGCGACAGAGGAGGGCATGACCGTCACCGTCCCCCTGTGGCGCGACGACGTGGACGGCTATCCCGACCTCGCGGAGGAGATCATCCGCTCCTACGGCTATGAACATATCGTGCCCACCTTCCTCTCGGCGGCGACGGTCACGGGCGGGGGACTTACACACGCGCAGAAGACGGAGGCAAAGGCAAAGAACGTCATCCGCTGGCAGGGCTATCTGGAGGCATGCAACTACTCCTTCTATTCGCCCAAGGATTTCGACCTGCTGCGCCTGCCCGCCGACGCGCCCGAGCGCCGCGCGGTCCGAATCCTCAACCCCATCGGCGAGGATCTGTCCGTCATGCGCACCATTCTCGCACCCAGTATGATCGCAAACGTCGTGCGCAACGTGCGCCGCGGCAACGATGAAGGCGCGCTGTTCGAGCTTGCCAACGTCTACCTGCCCAAGGAGCTGCCGCTCACCGAACTGCCTGAGGAGAGAAAACATCTCGTCCTTGTCAGGTGGGGCGGCGGCGACTTCTTCGACGTCAAGGGCGCCGTAGAGGCACTTGCAGATGCGTTCGACGTCCGTTTGAGCTACGAGAAGGGGGAGAAGCCCTTCCTGCACCCCGGCATCACGGCGATCGTGAAGTGCGGCGAAAAGGAAGTGGGCTGGATCGGCGAGCTGCACCCCGCCATTGCCGGAGAGTTGGCGCTTGAAAAGCGCGTCGTGCTCGCCGAGCTGGATTACGCGGCGCTGGAGCGCAAGTTCGCAAAGGACATCACCTATCACGCATTGCCCAAGTTCCCCGCCGTCGTGCGCGACCTTGCCGTCGTCGTCGATGAGGGCGTGACTTGCGCGCAGATGGAGGCGTGCATCGTAAAGTCCTGCAAGGCGGCAAAGAAGGCGGAGCTGTTCGATGTCTACCGCGGCATCCGCCTGGGCGCGGACAAGAAGAGCATGGCGTTCCATATCACCTTCGTGCCCGAGGAAAAGGCGATCACGCCCGAACTCGCGGACACCTACTTCAAAAAGATCGTGGACGGTCTTAACAAGAATCTGGGGGCGGAACTCAGATGAGGGCGATGATTTACGGCGCGGGAGCGCTGGGGACGGTGTTGGGCGCATATATCGCCAAGGCGGGCGTCGAGATCGACCTCGTCAACCGCAACAAGGCGCACGTCGCGGCGCTCAGAGAAAAGGGCGCGCACATTACGGGCACGGTGGACTTTGTCCAGCCCGTTCACGCCCTGCTGCCCGAGGAGATGACGGGCAAGTACGACGTCATTCTGCTCATGACCAAGCAGAGCGACAACGCGCGCGTCGTCACGATGCTTGAGGGCTACCTCGCGGAGGACGGCGTCATCTGCACCTGTCAGAACGGGCTGCCCGAACCCGCGATCGCGGAGATCGTCGGCGCGCAGTGCACGCTCGGCTGCGCCATTGCGTGGGGCGCGACTTTCCACGGCGAGGGCGTCTCCGAACTGACGTCCGATCCCTCCGCGCTCACCTTCTCGCTTGGCGCGATCGCACAGCCGGTCAACCATTTGGAGGACGTCAAACAGCTGCTGGAGTGCATGGGCACCGTCGTCGTGGAGGACAATTTCATGGGCGCACGCTGGTCCAAGCTGCTCATCAACAGCGCATTTTCGGGACTTTCCACCGTCACGGGCGGGACGTTCGGCGAGGTCTCCGTGCAAAAGCCCTCCCGCAAGGTTGCCCAGCGCATCATCAAGGAGTGCATCGACGTCGCCAGGGCGGCAAAGATCACCATCGAACCCGTGCAGGGACATAAGATCGACAAGCTCTTCGATTATCATGGCGCGCTCAAAAAGGTTGTTTCCTTCGCGCTCATTCCCGTCGCGATGAAGAAGCACGCGGGGCTGGTTGCGAGCATGCTGCAAGATCTGCGCGCGGGCAAGAAATGCGAAATCGACTATATCAACGGCAGCGTGTGCGCCTTCGGCAAGAAGTACGGCGTTCCCACGCCCTTCAACGATCGGACGGTCGGGATCATCCACGGCATCGAGGACGGCAAATACACCAGCTCTTTTGAGAATATCAAGCTATACGACGACTTATTCCGCAAGTGACTTTTCGTGCGCCGCCGGGGTATTGCCCCGGCGGCGCATGACTTTTTCAACCATACGTTGCGCAAAAAACAACGCACGGTTGTGTGAAAACAACGCTTTGTCGCTTGAATCATTGTCTTGTATGGCTTATAATCGTGGCAGAAATAAGGAGGCAAATATATGCAGACACTCGGAGAACGCATCGCGTACTATCGCAAGGCGGCAAACATGACGCAGGCGGAGCTTGCCGAGGCATGCTCGGTCACGGCGCAGGCGGTGAGCAAGTGGGAGAACGATCTCACCGCGCCCGACATTTCTCTTATTCCAAAGCTTGCCGAACTCTTCCATGTCACGACGGACGAACTGCTCGGCGTGCCCAAACGGACGGTCGCTGCCGTCGACCCCGCAAAGGTGGACATGAGTAAAATACTCTTCCGCGTTCGCGTTTTGAGCAAGGAGGGGGACAAAGTGAACGTCAATCTCCCCCTTGCGCTCGCGGAGCTTCTGCTCTCTGACGGAGCAATGTCGTCCAAGCTGTTTGGCAGCAAAGGCGATGCGCTCAAGAGCATTGATTTTGCGCAGATCGTTGCGCTCGTCAGGCAGGGCGCAATGGGCAAGCTGGTCGAAGTGGACAGCGCAGACGGCGATAAAGTCGAGGTATGGGTGGAATGAAGATCTCTGTCCGCTCCGACGTCCGATTTTCGCTCGTTTTGCCTGTTCGCCTCGCACTGTGGATGGTCGGGAAGGCGTCAAAGGCGCACGCGCCCGAGGTCGCTGCGTTTTTACGGCGGGAAAGACGGCAGATCCGCAAGATCCTGCGGGCGGCGCGCCGCATACACGGCAGGCTCGACCTCGTGCGGGTGGAGGCGTCAGACGGTACGCGTGTGCGGATCGCATTGTAAGCGCTTTTTTCTGCGCCGCCGAGTCGCCGACTCGGCGG
>CALVWM010000048.1 GCA_944367185.1 uncultured Clostridia bacterium
ACGATCACCACGGGCTTCGATATGCGCGTTCAGAACCATATCGACAGATTCCACCTTGTCCGTGAGGCAATGATGAGCCTTCCTCAGCTGGGCAACAAGGGCAGCTTCCTTGTTCAGATGATGAACGACAAGCTCGTCGAGCATCGCAACTACATTGCGGAGTACGGCGAAGACCTGCCCGAGATCCAGAACTGGAAGTGGCATACGCCCGAGCAGAAGTAACAAGCTGAATAGAGAAAAGCGTCCGCAAAACTGCGGACGCTTTTTTCATGCCGCGATCCTTGCCGTCGGAGCGGCTTTCCGGTTCGGAGGACGCAGCGGATCGGGGCCGATGCCCGGTCGGGAATAGGCGATGCACTCCGTCGATTGCAGAAGCGACGGTCGCAAAAACGGCATACGTTCTCTCGGATTTGTGCCAAACGGAAAAATCTGCGAACGCAGATCACGATTTTTTCCCGAGTTCTTGACAAGGCGCGCCTCGTCTGTTACAATGGTACTTACAAAGGAGAAACGAGTATGTACGATTATCTGATTGTCGGCAGCGGCCTGTTCGGGGCGATTTGCGCCTATGAGCTTTCCCGCGCGGGAAAGCGCGTGTACGTCATTGAAAAGCGCAAACATATCGGCGGAAACATCTACACGGAGAGCGTGGAGGGCATTCATGTACACCGCTACGGGGCGCATATCTTCCATACGTCGGATAAGGCGGTCTGGGAGTATATCAACCGCTTTGCCGAATTCAACCGCTATATCAATCAGCCCGTCGCGCGGTATAAGGACGAATGTTATAATCTGCCCTTCAATATGAACACCTTTACCAAGCTCTGGCGGGATGTGTTCACGCCTGCCGAAGCGGAGGCGCGCATCGCCGAGGAGCGCGGCAAGGACTATGTCGCGGAGCCGAAGAATCTGGAGGAGCAGGCGATCAATCTGGTCGGAAGGACGATCTACGAAAAGCTGGTCAAGGGATACACGGAGAAGCAATGGGGGAGAAGGTGCACCGAACTTCCCGCCTTCATCATCAAGCGCCTGCCCGTGCGCTTCACCTTTGACAACAACTATTTCAACGATACCTATCAGGGAATCCCGATCGGCGGATACACCAAGATCATTGCAAAGCTGCTCGCAAATGTCGAAGTGGAGCTGGGCTGCGACTTTTTGAGCGACAGACAGAAATATCTTGCGATGGCGCACCGCATCATCTACACAGGCCCCATTGACGCATATTATGACGAGTGTTTCGGCCCTTTGGAATACCGCTCCGTGCGCTTCGAGACGGAAGTACTGGATATGCTCAACTATCAGGGCAACGCGGTCATCAATTACACGGCGGCGGACGTGCCGTTCACGCGCATCATCGAACACAAGCACTTTGAGTTTGGCATGCAGCCCAAGACGGTCATCTCCCGTGAGTACTCCGCCGAGTGGAAGCCGGGGGACGAGCCGTATTATCCCGTCAACGACGAAAAGAACGGCGCGCTCTATGAAAAATACCGCGCTCTTGCCGAGCAGGACAAAAACGTGCTGTTCGGCGGCAGGCTGGGGCAATATAAGTATTACGATATGGACGACACCGTTGCCGCGGCGCTTGCGGCGGTCAGGGCGGAACTTGGGCGTTGAGCGTTGTCAATTTTGTAAAGCAATAAATTTTTTATGAAAAATTTTCCTGAAACTCTTTTCTTTTGAAGTGGGTTGTAGTATAATATAGAAAAATCTGAAAAGGAGAAAAAGTATGGCAAATAAGGCAAAAAAAGTGGGGTTACTGGACCTGATCAAGATGATTGCAGCAGCGGTCGGACTTGTCCTTGCGGTCGTCGGTCTCTGCGTCCCGTTCTTCGCACAGGTAACGGACTCCATCGTCGGCGGAGGTACGGAAACGTTTGGACTGTTCGCTGATTTTGAGGGGCTGGAAGCGTTGATGGACGGCGGGCTTACCGTCGGCGTTGTGCAGGCATTTGCGATCATCTCGCTCATCGTCACGCTGCTTGCAAGCGTGCTCGTCATTCTGGGCAAGCTCGGCTTTGTTCGGGTGGGCTTCCTGACGCGTCTTATCTTTGCGATCGTGACGGTCGTGCTTGCGGTGCTCGTCGTGGTGTTTGCGGCAAGCTATGCGGCACAGTCGCCCTTGAATGGGGACGCGGGTGCACTTGGAAGCACCGCTTTCGTGGCTTCCGCGGGCGCCTATCTCATGATGGTCGGCGGCATCGTCTCCGGCGTTTCGCTGTTCCTGTCCAAACTCAAGTAATCGGAAATGAGGAAATGCGCCGCCCGATCGGGCGGCGCATCCATTTTAAGCCCTGCGCCCCGCTCAACGAGCGGGACGCAGGGCTATGCAAATATCGTTCATTTTCAGTTCGCAAATTGTGCGAGCAGGTCGTTCATGTCGTACAGCCCCGCAGGCTTTCCGATCAGCCACTGCGCCGCGCGGAGCGCGCCGACGGCGAACACCTTGCGGCTGCGCGCCGAGTGTGAGAGGGTGACGATCTCGTCCTCGCCCGCAAACATGACCTCGTGTTCGCCGACGATCGTGCCGCCGCGTACGGCGTGGATGCCGATCTCGCTCTTTTTGCGTTCGCCGACCATGCCGTGCCGCCCGTAGACGTTCTCCTTATCGCCGCCCAGTCCCTCGTTCACGCTCGAAGCGAGCATGAGCGCCGTGCCGGAGGGGGCGTCCTTTTTGGTGTGATGGTGCCGTTCGACGATCTCCACGTCAAAGTCGTCGCCCAAAATCTGCGCCGCCTTTTTGGCGAGCATCTGCAAGAGGTTGATGCCCAGCGAGAAGTTGCCTGTCTTGAATACGGGAATGACCTTCGCCGCCTCGTCGATTTTGGTCAGGTCGTCCTGCGTAAATCCCGTCGCCGCAAGGACGATGGGAAGTTTTTTTGCAAGGCAGAAATCGAGGTGCTCCTTAAGTCCCGCCGCGGAGGAGAAGTCGACCACGACGTCCGCCTGTTCTTTGACTTCGGCAAGCGAAGGATAGAGGGGATAGGTCAGGGGCGCGTTCACGATGTCCACGCCCGCGACGATCGTTGCGCCGCGTTCCGCCGCAGCCTCCGTCACGTTTTTGCCCATGCGCCCGCAGGCGCCGCAGAGAATGATCTTCATGCCTTCACCTCCGCAAAGGGCGCGAGCGCCGCGCGCATGATGTCCGCGTGCTGCTCCTCCAACGGGGTGAGGGGCAGGCGGGGGATACCCGCATCAAAACCCAGCATTGCCATGCCCGCCTTGGCGGGAATGGGGTTGACTTCGATAAAGCAGGCGTGCGTGAGATCAAAGAGCGCGTCATTGAGCTCGTTTGCCTGTGCAAGGTCGCCCTCCAGGGCGCAGGTGACCATCTTCTTCACCTGCGCGGGGACGAGGTTGGACAGCACCGAGATGACTGCCGTTCCGCCGACGCAGAGAATGGGCAGGTTGAGCGCATCTTCGCCAGAATACAGGTCGCACTTGCCGCGGATTCGACGCGCCGTATCCAGAACCTGCGACATATTCCCGCTCGCTTCCTTGATGCCTGCCATGTTGGGAATGTCTGCAATGCGCTCCATCGTCTCGGGCAGGATATTGACGCCCGTGCGGCTCGGAACGTTGTAGCAGATGACGGGAAGATTTGTTGCGCCGCAGATCGCCTTGTAGTACTCCACAAGTCCGTTCTGCGTGCACTTGTTGTAGTAGGGCGTCACGGCGAGGATGCCGTCCGCGCCCAGCTCGGTCGCAAGCCGCGTCATATGTACCGCCTTTTGCGTGCAGTTGCCGCCCGTGCCGAAGATGAGCTTGACGCGCCCTTCGTTCTTTTGGACGGCATAGCGCATCAGCGCCTCTTTTTCTTCCTCGGTCATCGTGGCAGGTTCGCCCGTCGTGCCCAGCACGACGAGCGCGTCCGTCCCGCCCGCGATCTGATATTCCATCATTTCGCCAAAGACGTCAAAATTGATGCCGTCCTCGGTGAAGGGGGTGATCATGGCAGTCGCGCTGCCCCGTAAAAATCCTGTCATATCGTCTCCTTACCGCGCTTCATCCTATGACGCGCGCCGCATTTCTGTCAATCGAAGTATCCCTTTGCCGCGAGAAGCTCCGCCAGAAGCACCGCACCGCCGGCCGCGCCGCGCAGGGTGTTGTGCGAAAGCCCGATGAACTTGTAGTCGAACAGCACGTCCTCCCTGAGGCGCCCCGCACATACCGCCATGCCGTTCTCCGTCATGCGGTCGAGCTTTGCCTGCGGGCGGTTGTCCTCCTCGAAGTAGTGAATGAACTGCTTCGGTGCGGAGGGCAGGGCGAGCGCCTGCGGCGCACCCGAAAATTCTTTCCATGCCGAAAGGATCTCCTCTTTGGAGGGCTTTTTCTCAAAGGACACGAATACTGCCGCCGTGTGGCCGTCGGAGACGGGCACGCGCAGGCATTGTGAGGTGATGACCGGACCTTTCGCGTTGACGATCTTGTCGCCTTCCACGCTGCCCCAGATCTTGAGCGGCTCTTCCTCGCTCTTCTGCTCCTCGCCGCCGATAAAGGGGATGATGTTGTCCACGATCTCGGGCATGGTTTCAAACGTCTTGCCCGCGCCGGAGATCGCCTGGTAGGTCGTGACGGCGGCGCACTTGATGCCGAATTTCATCAGGGGGTGCAGGAGGGGGACATAGGACTGCAGCGAGCAGTTGCTCTTGACGGCGATGAAGCCGCGCTTTGTCCCCAGCCGCCTGCGCTGCGCGGCGATAACGGCGAGATGGTCGTCATTGATCTCGGGAATGACCATGGGCACGTCGGGCGTCGCACGGTGCGCCGAATTGTTGGAGACGACGGGCACTTCGAGCTTTGCATACTTTTCCTCGAGCGCCTTGATCTCCTCCTTTTTCATGTTGACGGCGCAAAAGACAAAGTCCACGAGGGACGCGAGCTTCTCTGCATCCGCTTCCGCGTCCAGAAGCACCATGTCCTTTGCATAGGCGGGCATGGGGACGCTCATTGCCCAGCGGTTGCCGACGGCCTCGCTGTACGTCTTTCCCGCCGAGCGCGCGCTCGCCGCGAGCGCCACGGGCTGAAAGAGGGGATGCCCGTCAAGCAGGGTGACAAATCTCTGTCCGACCATGCCGGTCGCGCCGATCACGCCGACCTTATATTGTTTTTGCATAGAAGTCTCCTTAAAAATGCTTATTTACAGAAAAAGAAGGCATGACCGCCTTCTTCGCTTTCTCCGTTCCGTCTGCCGAAAAAGCGCTCCACCAAGGCGGTGACAGGAATACGGGTATTCTCCCGCACTCCCAGCGCGGCGCATAAGGAAGCGCTGCGCTTCGGCGGCGATACCCTTTCGCGCGCGCCTCGTGCAAAGATCCCTTAACCATCTTCTCGGCGCGCGGTACTCATGTTCTGCCGCTCCTCTTTTTAGCGAGATAATTTTACCATACCTGCACAGAAAAATCAAGGAATTTGCCTGAATTCTATTGAATTATTTTGTATTTTGTAGTACAATATCCGCATGGGCTGTTTGAAAGCCCGACCAAAAGTGTACATACGGAGTAAATACATGGCAGACAAAGAAAAAAGAGGACTTGTCGCCCGTTGGTTGCTTGGCAAGGAGCGGAGCGAGGACTATGCCCGCAGCACCCTGCCCACGAGCCGCTGGGCGCTCTTCTGGGACATCCTCAAAGGACGCTTCGGGAAGCTTGTCCTCGTCAATCTTATCATGGTCGTCACCATTCTCCCGCTTGCCGCGGTCATCTTCATGCGCTACCTTGAAGTCGGGATGAACGGTTCGCTGGGACCTTACGGCGCGGGGCTGGGCGTCGGTTATCCCGTCCTGCCCGATCTGAGCGGCTATGCCGAGAGTGCGATGTTCCGCACCGACCTCATCTGGTTCGGGTTGATGATCCCCGCTGCGGCGATCGCGGCGCTCGGGATCTCGGGCGGCGGCTACATCATCCGCAACCTCATCTGGACGGAGGGCATCTTTGTCGCCAACGACTTCCTGCGCGGCATCAAGCGCAACTACTGGAACGTCCTGGAGGCAGTGCTCGTCTTGACCGTCGTCCTGTTCGTGGCGCGGACGATGGGCAATCTTGCCGATATGCTGATCGCCGATGCGAGCGTCTCGGCGAATGCCTCGATCGTTGGCTGGCTGACTGCGTCCAAGGTCGTCGGCTATGTCCTCGTTGCGTTTGCGTTGCTCGTCATGCTCTGGATGATCTCGCTGGGCATCAGCTATAAACAGGGTCCCTGGGCGCTCTTTCGCAATGCGGTCGTCATGACTGTAGGTACCTTCCCGCAGACGGTTTTCTTTGCGGCGCTTGCGACCTGGCCCGTCTTTTTGACGTTGTTCGGCGGGCAGTTCCTTGCCGTCATCGGCATTTTGCTGCTTGTGATCTTCGCGATCTCCTATATGCTGCTCGTCTGGCTGGACTACACGCAGTGGGCGTTCGATAAATTTGTCAACCCCAACATGGGCTATGCGACGGGGCGCGGCCTCTATGACAAGAACGCGCCCAAAAAGAAGACAGAGCATACCGACCCGACGACGGAGAGCGCAGCAATGCGCGAATACCGCCGCCAGATCGTGGCGATGGGTAAGAGCAAGCTCGTCTGCCGTCCCATCAAGCCGATCGACGACGATCTCGAGGTGTATCAGCTCCCCGAATCCTTCTCGCGCGACGATCTGCAGCGCCTGAAAGAGAGCAAGACGGCGATCGAGGAGGACACCAAGGCGTACGAAGCAGAACACAAGGATGACGAGCGGTACGTCGAATACAATCGTCAGTTCGAGGAACGGGAGCGCGCGTTGCAGGAGGAGGATGCGGGCGGTAAAAAGAAGAAAAAGAAGGCGCCCAAGCCCCCCAAGATGCTCAACAAGCGGTGATCTATGGCACAGGCATACGAACACCTTTCCCACTGGTTCGAGCGACTCAATGATGACTGCGGCTATGAACAATGGTCGCAGTATTTTCTTTCAGGGCTTGCCGCCCTGGGTGCAGGGCACAAGGGACTGGAAGTGGGTTGCGGCAGCGGCGCGTTCACGCGCGCGCTCGCCGGAGCGGGCTATGCGATGACGGGAGCGGACCTGTCCGCGCCCATGCTCTCGGAGGCGATGCGCCTTGCGAGGGAAGAGGGGCTTTTCGTCCGCTATGTACAGGCGGATGCAGCAAAGCTCTCCCTCGGAGAAAAGTTTGATTTTCTGCTCTCGCCCAACGACTGTTACAACTATATTTCGCAGGAGAAGCTGTCTGCGGCGTTCCGCCATGCGGCGGCGTCGCTCAGAAAGGGGGGGATCTTTTGGTTTGATCTTTCCTCCGCATACAAACTCCGCGAAAAAATTGCAGATAATATCTTTGCGGACGACAGAGACGACGTGACCTATCTTTGCTTTACCCATCTCTTTGCAGATCGCGTCGGGATGGACGTCACGCTCTTTGTCCGCCGTCCGGACGGCGCGTTCGACCGTCTGGACGAACAGCATACCCAGTATATCCATGAGACGCAGGACGTCGTCGATAAACTGGAGAACGCAGGATTTCGCGTGCTTCGCGTCGAGGGGCACCTCGGCGAAGAGGTTGCGGGCAGCGACAGGGTGAATTTTATATGCCGGAAAGCGTAAGTAAACTATATCGGGCGCTCGTCTTTGACGGGCGGGTGTCCCTTGCGGTGCTCGACAGCACCGCCATCGTCAACGAGGCGATCAGACGCCATCATCTCACGCCCGTCGCGGCGGCGGCGCTCGGCCGTACCATGACGGCGGCGGTATATCTGGCAGGCTGGCTCAAAGATGAGGGCAGCTCGCTCTCCGTCTCCGTGGACGGCGGCGGTGCGGGCGGCAAGATCGGCGTGGCAGCGGACGGCTCGCTTTCCGTGCGCGGCTATATCGAACACCCTGACGTGGAGATTGCGCCCCGTTCGGACGGCAAACTGGACGTCGGTCGCTGCGTCGGCAAAAACGGCACGCTTACGGTCATCCGTGACGACGGCGATGGGATCCCCTTCGTCGGAACGAGCGAGCTTGTCTCGGGCGAGATCGCGGAGGACGTCTCCGCCTATTTTCTGACGAGCGAGCAGCGTCCCACGGCGGTCGCGCTGGGCGTCAGGATCGGGGCGGACGGGACGTGCGTGGGCGCGGGCGGGCTGTTTTTGCAGCCCATGCCCTATGCGGGCGAGACGGCGATCGGATACGCCGAGGAGAAGATCGTGCAGTATCCCGATCTCTCCCACGTCATCGAGACGCGTGGCGCGCATGGCATTCTGTCCGATTTCGGCGCGGCGGACGCGGCCAAGCGCGAGGCGCGCTTTGCCTGCCATTGCTCGCGCGAACGCGCTGCGTCCGCAGTCCTCGCGATGGGAAAGGCGGATGCGCTTGCGCTTCTTGCCGAGCGGGGAGAGATCGCGGTGCATTGTCATTACTGCAATACCGATTATACATTTGACGAAGGGGAGATCCGTGCCCTCTTCGGGGAGAACGAATGAAGGACGAAAGCGTACAGAAACTGGACTTCAGCGATGAATTTTTATTGGAGAGCGTCGAAAATCGCTTTCAGGACGGCAACTATCTTGGCGCGCTGCGGCTGCTCAACAAGCGCAACAAGATGTACGGCCCGAGTGCGGACGCGCAGGCGCTTGCCGCCGACATCTACGAGGCGATGGGCATCTGGCAACGGGCGGCGGACGCGTGGTTCCGCTTTCTCGATACCTGCAACGAGGCGGATTTCGGCGAGGGATATGAGGGACTTGCGGTCGCGTTCATGAACATGGGCAACGATATGCAGTCTGCGCTCTATTATCAGCGAGCGTTTGCCCAGGACGGGCAGTTTTCCGCCGAAGGGCTTGCGGAGTTCGGCAATCTCGTGCGGCAGGCGTCGCGGCCGCACCTGCACTTTGTTCCGGACGACGATGCCCCCTGTCCCGAGCTGCTTGCAGAGGGATTGACTTGTCTCAAAAACGGAGACCTGAAGCAGGCGCGGGAGAAGTTCGGGGAAGTTCCCGAGACAAGTTCGGACTATCCGTCCGCGGCGGGGCTTTCCGCGATGTGCATGCTGATGATGGGCGACGAAGAGGGTGCGCAGAAGGAGTGCGAGGCGCTCCTTGCCGAGCATCCCGACAACGTGCAGGCACTCACGACCTACTGCGCCGTTCTTGGCGCGCGGGATGACAAGGAGGGCGCAAAAGCGGCGGCGCGCAGGCTCGCCGCGATCCATACGGATGCAACGGACGATCTGTACCGCATCGCGACGGCGCTGTGCGAGACGGGGCTGGACGAGGAGGCGTACGAAAAGCTTACCCTGCTCAAAGACCGCCTCGAATACGACGAAAACGTGCTTTGGTTCCACGCTGTCGCCGCATACAGGACAGGGCGGGTAGATGCGGCGATTGAGTCTTTGGACCTGCTCACCACCGTCTACCCGCGCAAGGCGGTCGCGCAGTACTATCTTGAGCGTCTGCGCGGGCTGGAGGACGGCGGCGAACGCGTGACGATGACCTATTATTACCGCGTTCCCGAGTCCGAGTATGCGACCATTGCCAATTTTCTGCTCGCCGCGTCCACGATGGAAGAGCAGGATGCCAAAAAGATCGCGTCTTTGCCCGAACTGGACGAGTTCTTTCGCCTTGCGTTCGACGAAATGGAGGGGCGGGACGAAAAGCTGCAGGCGCTCGCCGTGCGCGTCGCCGTGCATGCGCACATGGATGCCGTCCTCAGGGAAGTGCTGCTCGACAGCACGCTGGAGGAGTACGTCAAGATCTCCATCCTGCACGAGCTGACCATGCGCAATACGGAGGACTCCTTCGGCGTGGTCATCTGCAACGTTTACCGCGAATTTTTCACGCATAAGATCGACGTCGGGCCCAAAAAGCGGGAGGCATTTATGAAGGCGTTTGCCGACGTCTACGCCAAGTTCGCGCTTCTGGGCGACGAGAACGAGGGCAAGATCTGCGCCGCCGCCGAGGATATCTACACGACGCTCGAAGAGGCAGGCGCGCTCGATTACTGCGATGAACGCGCTGCGCTCGCGGCTGCCATTTACCGCGAGGCGCGCATCAAGGGCGGGGAACATTCGCTGGAGAAGATCATCGACCTGTTCGACGCCAACCGCTATACGACGCAGGCGATCCTGGATTTTATGATGTAAAAGGGGCAAACCATGAGCAATAAGCAACTCATCGACTTTGACGGACTGTTTGAGGAAAAACTGTCCGAATATATCCGCATGAACGCGGGAAAGTATTCCGAAAAGCAGTGGGAGAACATCATCCCCAAGTTGTATCAGCAGTTCGGCGACATCTACGTCGCCAAGGCAGGCGCTACGCCCAAGGGCTATTATGCCGCCATGTCGGACGACGAGCTGTGCGCCACGCTCGCTCGCCATGTGGAGGAGGGCGTTCCCGTCTCCGACTTTCTGTGTCGGGAGCTGGAGGCGCGCGGCTGCCCCGATGCCCTCGTCTCCCTTCTCTCGCGCGGCGAGGAGGAGATCGTGACGCTCGCCGTCAACCTCGCCGGAAGCAACGTCAAGGCGTTTCCCGCCTATTTTGACCTACTCGTCGGAAATGCGAGCGCGGACGTCAAAGAGGCGGCGTGCGAACAGCTCAAGGGCAATGCGGACGCCGCCAAGGAACGCGCCCTCACCTGCTATGAGGCGGGCGTCGAGCGCGAACTCATGCTGGAGATCCTGTCCCGCTGCAAGGAGCGCGACGACCGCATCTATGAAATTCTGCTCAAGGAGTTTCGTACGGGGGATGACATTCCCATGCACGCGAGCTACCTTGCCGCCTACGGCGACGAACGTGCGCTTCCCGTACTGCTCGAGTATATCGACCGCGACGATATCAACTACCTGGAATATCAGGAGCTCAAGTACGCCATCGAAGCGTTGGGCGGCGAGTACACCCGCCCCAGGGACTTTACGGACGACAAGTACTATCAGGAGATCATGGAGCAGTCTTCGCTCCCGCCCGAGGACAAAAAGTCGGACGCTTAAACTACATAAAATGGCATAAAGAAAGGCGCGCGCTCCAAAGGGAGCGCGCGCCGCGTTTTGGTCGCGATCATTTTATCTCGATTTCCATTTGCCGTACGCGGATCTCGCGGGTAAAGAAGCTCTTCAGCCCCGCAACGAGCGCCGCGTAGTCGCTGCACGCCATCGTCTCTACGGCGGAGTGCATCGCGAGCTGGGGGATTCCTAAATCGGCGCAGAGAACGCTCACATGGGACAGACTGATCGCGCCGAGCGTGCTCCCGCTGCGCATGTCGGAGTGGTTGTAGAAGCTCTGCAGGGGCGCATCCGCCAGGGCAAAGAGTTTGCGGACGGCGGCAGCGGAGAACGCGTCCGTCGTATATGCTCCGCCCGCATGCCGCTTGAGCGCCACGCCTTTTCCCAGGTATGCCCGCTCCTGCGGGTCGTATTTTTCCGGATGATCGGGGTGAAATCCCTGCGCGCCGTCCAGAGAGAGGCAGAAGGAGCGGGAGAGTGCCAGAGAATACGCCTGTGCGTCCAGTCCCTGCGCCGTTGCGATGCGTGTCAGGATGGAGGAAAGGAAGTCGCTGTCCGCACCCTGACGGGTGAGGCTTCCCACTTCCTCGCCGTCCAGACAGGCGACGACGCGCATCCCCGTGCCGCCCTCGGTGAGTGCCGTGAGCGAGGCGCAGACGCTGGCAAGGTTATCGATGCGCGGCGCGCTGAGCAATTCGCCGTCCACGCCCCAAAGATAGGGCTTCTCCGCGCAGGCGGCAAACAGATCGAAGTCAACTGCGTCCCTGACGATGTCCGAAAAGTCCCTTGCGCCGAGGCAGAGCAGGGGAAGATCGGTCTGTTTATCGGGCTTAAAACCCGTGTTGGCGTCGCGGTTTAAGTGGATGGCGAGGGAGGGAAGGCTGACGAGGAAGTCGCTGACATATGGCTCGGAGACGAGCATATTCCCCCGTTCGCGGATGACGCGTCCCGCAATGCGCAGCGGACGGTCAAAGTAGCTGTAATACAGCCCGCCGCCGTACTGCTCGGTATTCAGCCGCGTGTAGTGCGCGTCGGAGAGCGCGGGTGCGCTCTTGAGCTTGAGAGCGGGGGAATCGGTATGGCTCGCGGCGATCTTAAAGCCGCCTGCGGCATCGCCGACGCAGAAGGCGATCAAGGCGCTTCCGCCGCGCGTGACGAAGTACTTCCCGCCGTCTGTAAGCGTCCACGGCTCCTGTTCGCAAAGCTCCGTAAATCCGTTTTGGAGCAAACAGGCGCGCGCGTTTTCCGTCGCCTGATAGCAGGAATAGGAAGTTTCAAGAAAATTGAGTAATTCTTTCATAGTGTTGTTCCGTTCAGTTTTTATCTAAAAAGAATTTTGCGCATTGGCGTTACTGCCCGTGCGGCAGCGTGTGTTTCAGATACCGCTGCGTATAGGGACAGACGGCAAAGCACAGTCCGCATAGGTCGGTCTCTATTCCCGTTGCCCCCTTCATGCGCCGTAATTGGCTCTGCTTGCACGCCTCTTTGTCAAGCAGTTGCTCCCGGCTGACGCCGACTTCCCACAAAGCGCCGCGCAGGGCATGTCCGGGACAGCGGCTGACGCAGACCATACAGCTTCCGCATCGGCTTTTGTTGACGGGCGCGTCAAAGGGGAGAGGCGCGTCGGTCAGCAATCCCGATAAGCGGACGGCGCTCCCGTATTGCTCCGTCGCGAGCAGGCAGCTTTTTCCGATCCAGCCCAGCCCCGCGCGGGTCGCCGGCGTCTTGTGCGGGATCGGGGTACACCAATTTTCATCTTTGTATACGCGGTCAGTCGTGTTGGCGATCGCGCGGTAGCCCCGCTCCTGCAACCATGTGGCGCCGTATGATACGATCGCATCGAGCGCCGCGTTCATCGCGAAGTAGGCGTCATAATATTCCTTGGTCGGCGCAGTCACCAGATCGCGCACAATGTGCGGCGGAACGGGAACGGCGACGCAGATCCCTGTTTTGAGAGCGCCGTCCGTGATGCCCTCCGGATTTCCGACGCCTGACAGGCGCGCGCCCTTTTCTGCCAGGAAACGGAGCAGTTCATCTTTGAGAAGGAAAAGATCCGGCATCGCATCCCTCCTTATGCGCGACATGCGGAAAACCCTTATGTTTCGTCAAATTTGCCGCGTCCGAGGCAGCGTATCTTGTAAACCCAAATCATTATAGCGTGCATTCCCGGAAAAAGCAATCCAAAACGCAGAGGAAATTTCCAAAAGGGTATTGTCAAAACGCATGGTCTGTGGTACAATCTATAGGAGTTACTTATAGGAGATGACACAAAATGTGGTTTGACGAAAGTGTATTCTATCAGATCTATCCGCTCGGGTTCTGCGGCGCGGAGCGGCAGAACGACTTCGGCGAGGTGCGCCACCGTCTTTCGCTCATCGAGGCGGAGATCCCGCGCCTGAAGGAGCTTGGCGTCGGCGCCGTGCTGTTCAACCCGCTCTTTGAGAGCGAGCGCCACGGCTATGACACGGTGGATTTCTTCAAGATCGACAGGCGGCTCGGCACCAACGAGGAGTTTCAATCGCTCGTCTCCGCCTTCCATGCGGCCGGGATCCGCGTCGTGCTGGACGGCGTGTTCAACCACGTCGGCAGGGCGTTCCCGCCCTTTCAGGAAGTGCTGCAAAAGCGCGAGGGAACGGACTATCGCTTTTGGTTCAACATTGATTTTCACGGCAATTCCGCCTACAACGACGGGCTGAACTATGAAAATTGGGAGGGGCATCCCGAACTGGTCAAGCTGCGTCTCGACGATCAGGACGTGCAGAACTATCTGATGGACGCGGTGCGCTTCTGGATCGATGAATTCGGGATCGACGGGCTGCGGCTGGATGTGAGTTATCTGCTTCCGCCGTGGTTCATGGAACTGCTGCGCCGCACGGTCAACGAAAAGAAGCCCGATTTCTTCCTGGTCGGCGAAGTCATCCACGCCAACAACTTCCGGCAGAACGTCTGTCCCGAGCGGCTCAACTCCATTACAAATTATGAGGGGTTCCGCAGCATGCTCTCGGCGTTCAACTCGGGGAATTTGTTTGAGATCGAGCACAACATGTCCCGCTTGTTCGCCTCCACGCCGTGGGCGCTTTTCCCGGGCAAAAATCTCTTAAACTTTGTGGACAATCACGATGTCGAGCGTGCCTGCACGGCGCTCAAAAACAAGGCGAATCTCAACAATCTCTACACGCTGCTCTTTACGATGCCCGGCATTCCATGCGTCTATTACGGCTCGGAGTTCGGCGCTGAGGGGGATAAGTCCGATCTTGACTACAAGCTGCGCCCCTTCATCGGAGATATCGACAAGTCCGCGCACCCCGAGCTGGTCGCGCATATCAAAAAACTCGCCGCCATCCGCAGTCATTCTCCCGCGCTCGCGTACGGGACATACGCCAAGGCGACGTGCATGAACACCAATTTCTCCTTTGTGCGGGAGTATCAGGGGGAGAGGATCATCGTCGCCATCAACATCGGCGACGGCGATTGCACCGTGCGCGTGGAGGAAGCGGAGGGCGTCAATCTCCTGGACGGGCAGGTGCGCAATCTCAACGACATCTACCTGCCGCCGCACACCGCGTGCATTTACAGGAAAAACTG
>CALVWM010000049.1 GCA_944367185.1 uncultured Clostridia bacterium
GGGGGGAGCGCTTTTCTTCGGAAAGGCGTTCTCTTCGTTTATTTTTGCAAAACGGGTAGTTTGCTTGGATATGAGAACGGCGGAAAAGGTAGTAACATAAAGAATTAAAAATATTTTCTATCATTGCGCTTAAAAACAGTTGACAACTTGGAGCAAACCGCATATAATAAGCTATGAGTTCGCATACGCGAACTAAAAATTTTCCTAAATAGTTCGCATATGCGAACTATCAAAAAGGAGAAAGCGATGAGTGAGACGGAATTTGCGATCGGCAGACACTGCGGCGTGACGTTTGCGGGACTGAAGATCGCAAGCCTCGTCAGCCTTGCAAAAGGGGAAGAGGACGTCATCGCCGGCCTTTCGCGCCGATTCGCAAAGAAGGGCTTTGCGTTCAAACTCCTGCGCGAGGATAAAGACCGCCTGCTCGTGTACATCTGCCACAGGGGGCGGCTGGAAGCCTATCTTTTCTTGCCCGAAGTCAGGGCATTTCTTAAAAAGTTCGGCTATACATATTCCTCGGCGTGCGAGGCGCTGGAACAGCTGGAGGGGCGCATGAACGGCGAATTTCCGCACGAGATCGGCGTCTTTCTCGGCTACCCTCTCGCCGATGTATGCGGCTTTCTGCGCGATCCCAACGGCTGCGTTTTGTGCGGCTGCTGGAAGGTGTATGAAAACGCCGACGAGGCGGCAAAGACGTTCGAGCGGTTTCGCCGCTGTTCGGCGTGTATCTGCCTCCATATGCAGAGGGGCAGGTCGCTTTCTCAGATTTTCAATGTAGTTTGAAAAACATTCATCGCCCGATCCTGTGTCGCCTTTGCGCGCTCCTCGGTTACTTACGCTTCAGTAAGCTCCCGTCGTCGCTTGCGCGGGCTCCTTGTCTGGGGCGCGACTGTTTTCCAAAATAAGAATAAAGAATTTTTTCGGAGGTATATTTATGAAAGTTTCAATCGTGTATTGGTCGGGTACGGGCAATACGGAGGCAATGGCAAATGCCGTGGCGGAGGGCGTAAAGAACGCGGGAGCAGAGGCCGAACTTCTGCCCGTTTCCGCGGCGGACGATAGTGTGCTCCAAAGCGACGTTCTGCTTTTCGGCTGCCCCGCAATGGGCAGCGAGGAGCTGGAAGAGAGCGAATTCGAGCCCTTCTTCTCGTCGATCGAGGGCAAACTCGCAGGCAAAAAGGTCGGTCTTTTCGGCTCTTACGATTGGGGCGACGGCGAATGGATGCGCGCATGGCAGGAGCGCGTTGTCGCTGCCGGCGGCAATATGATCGAGGACGGCGTGATCGCAAATAACGCGCCCGACGATACGGCGCTTGCCGCCTGCAGAGCATTGGGGAAAATGGCCGCCGGGGAATGACGTCGGCATTGCTGTAAAAATTTGTCTCTCGATTTCGTTCCTTGCGGTGAATTGCGGCGTTTTCTCTTTACATTTTTGTCAGAATGGAGTATAATCAATCGTATATAACATGAGAAGGAGGGGCGCAAATGGCGATCAGAAGAACGCGGGAATCGGAAGAAATGTATCTGGAGACCATTCTTTTGCTGCACCAGGGCAAACCGAGCGTGCGCGCCGTGGATGTGTGCGATGAACTCGGTTACGTGAAGTCGAGCGTGTCGCGCGGGGTCAATCTCCTGAAGAAGAAGGGGTATATCACCATTGACGGAGTGACGGGCGATATCGAGTTTACCGCAACGGGCAGGAAAAAGGCGGAGGGCATCTATGAACGGCACCAGACGCTGACCAAGGCGCTCATTAAGCTCGGCGCAGATCCCGAACTTGCCGAAGAAAATGCCTGCCGCATCGAACACGTTGTCTCCGACGAGATGATGGAAGTGTTCCGAAACTATATCAAAGACTGAAAGAAGGGAACGCGCTCGGCGTTCCCTTTTATGTTGCGTTGAGAAAGGTTGGAAAAAATTTATGAACCGCAGTAAATTCAGTTGACTTTCTTTGCGTAATTCGTTATACTTTATTTTGGTTCGCAATATGCAACTTGAAGGGCGAATTTTTTTACCCCCTATGTTCGCTATTGCGTACTAATTTTTGCCCATAGGTTCGCATATGCAAACTTGCCGGGGATAGGCCGTGCATGGAAGAAAAACAAAAAGAGAAAGAACTGAAAGCGTGGGAAAAGGAGAAGAAGCTCATTCCCGTGATGATTAAAAAGTATTGCCACGGCAAACACGGAACGAAAGGGGAAGAGCTATGCGAGGAGTGCAGGGCGCTTACAGAATACGCGCTCTTCCGTCTCGAAAAATGCCCGTTCAAGGTCAACAAAAAGTTCTGCTCCTTCTGCAAGATCCATTGCTATAAGCCGGATATGCGGGAGAAGATAAAGGATGTTATGAAGTGGGCGGGGCCGAGAATGATATTCACGCACCCCGTGTTCGCGATGGGGCACGTCTTTCAGATGATAAGCTACAAAAAGAAATTAAAAAAAGAGGCAAAGGCGAAATCGGATGTTTGATAAAGAACTCTTAAAACTCATCGGCGGAAACAAAAAGTACGTCGTCTATACCGTCCTTTTCATGGTGCTCGGTATGCTGGCAAACATCGGCATCACGGCGAGCGTCTGCTGGGCGGTGTACTTCCTCATCGAAGGATACGAGCCGCTCGCCTACATATATCCCGCGATAACGGCAGTCGTTGCGATTATCGTGCGCTATATTGCCAGCCGTTGTACGGGAAATCTCAAAGACATGCTGGGGCGCAAGGTCAAAAAGGACTTGCGCGAGCGCACTTACGACAAAATATTAAAACTCGGTGTTCGTTCGACGGACGGCATGAGTATGGCGGGGCTGACGCAGGTTTCTATGGAGGGCATCGAACAGCTCGATCTGTATTACTCCACATATCTGCCGCAGTTCTTCTTTTCCATGCTCGCACCCATCATTCTCTTTTGCATCTGTGTCGGCATTGACTGGCGCACTTCGCTGGTGCTTTTGGCGTGCGTGCCGCTCATTCCCGTTTCCATTGTGGCAGTCTCAAAGTACGCCAAAAAGATCTTTGCAAAGTATTGGGGCAAATATACTTCAATGGGCGATGCCTTCTTAGACAGCGTGCAGGGATTGAAAGAACTTAAAATTTTCAAAGCGGACGCCGCGCGCCACGTCAAGATGAACGCGAGCGCGGAAGAGTTCCGCAAGATCACGATGAAGGTGCTCGTCATGCAGCTTGCCAGCACCACCATCATGGACTTGGTTGCCTATGGCGGCGCGGGCGCAGGCATCGCGCTTTCCATTGTGGGGCTGATGAACGGGTATCTTGCTCCCGCGTCGGCGCTCTTTCTCATTCTCGTGGCGGTCGAATTTTTCCAGCCGCTCCGTTCGCTCGGCTCCGCGTTCCACGTCGCCATGAACGGCGCGAGCGCGGGCAGAAAGATCATCTCTCTTCTGAACGTTCCCGATCCTGTGTGGGGCGAGAACGAAGTAAAGGGAACAGAGCTGAAATTAGACGGCGTGACCTTCTCCTATGACGGCAAGCGCGATGTGTTAAAAAACGTGAGTATGACCTTCCTGGAAAGGGGCATGACGGCAATCGTCGGCGAGAGCGGCTGCGGCAAGAGCACCGTCGTCAATATGCTCGTCGGCGCGTACCGTCCGAAAGCCGGCAATGTAACCGTCGGGGGTGAAGTTTTGGAGAACGTCACGCGCGAGTCGTACTATTCGCACCTCGCATCTGTTTCCTATAACACCTATATCTTCAACGACAGCGTGCGCGCCAACTTTGAGCTGGCGAAAAAGAACGCGAGCGACGAGGAAATCTGGAGCGCGCTTGAAAAGGTAAATCTCGCAGGTTTCATAAAAGAAAACGGCGGATTGGGTAAAGTCATAACCGAAGATGCGGCAAACGTGTCGGGCGGGCAGAAACAGCGGCTGGCGCTTGCGGTCAACCTCGTAGCGGACAAAGACATCTACGTCTTTGACGAGGCGACAAGCAATATCGACATCGAGAGCGAAGCGATCATCGTGGACAATATCAAGGCGATGAGCAAGAACAAAAGCGTAATTGTCATTTCGCACCGCCTTGCAAACGTCGTCCCCGCGGACAATATCTACTATATGGAAGAAGGGGAAATTAAAGAGCACGGCAGCCACGCGCAGTTGATGCGTTTGCAGGGCGGCTATGCAAAGCTGTTCAATACGCAAAAAGCGTTGGAAGAAGGCTATAAAGAAATCACGGGCGCGGAGGTGAACGTATGAAAAACATTTATCGCGCGATACTTTGTCGCGCTTGCGCACTCCTCGGTCATGTACATTTTTGTACACTCCCGTCGTCGCTTACGCACGCTCCTCGTCTGGCGCGCAACTGTTTTCCATGCGGCGCATGTGTAAAGGAGCGTGGAATATGAAAGCAAAACTTCGCAGAAGCGGCGCAAAGATCATGGCGAGCCTCATAGTGCTTTTAGGTAGCCTTTTCTATATCATGCTCCTCGCCGTCATCAACGGCTCGGTCGGCTTTATCGCAGCGATGGGTGTAACCGTATGCGGTGCGACGGGCGTAGCAAAGGCGCTCGGAATTATGGGCTTGTGTGCCGAAGTTTCCCTTTCTTGGGGCTGGATCATCGGGCTTGCCGTCGGCTGCGGCGTCATCCGTGGCGGACTTCGGTATCTCGAACAATACTCCAACCACTATATCGCCTTCAAATTATTGGCGGTGCTGCGAGATAAGATTTTCGGTGCGCTCCGCGTGCTATGCCCCGCAAAGCTGGAAAGCAAGCAAAAGGGCAGCATTATCGCCATGATCACTTCGGACATTGAAACGCTCGAAGTTTTCTATGCGCACACCATTTCGCCCATCTGCATCGCGGTTTTGGTGTCGCTGGCCGTGTTCCTGTTTGTGGGGTTTGTGGCAAGCTGGTATCTGGCGCTCGTGGCGCTTTTGGGCTATGTCGTCATCGGCATTGTCGTGCCGCTCATTTCATCCGGCAAACTCAAAGCGTCGGGCGTGAACTACCGCAGGGAGTTTGCCTCGTTCAACGCCTATTTCCTCGATTCCATAAAGGGCATTAAAGACATTGTACTGAACAATGCCGAAAGGGACAGGGAAGGGGAGGTCAACCGCCGTTCGGATATTCTTCTGAAAGAGACGAAGAAAATGAAAAACGGTATCACCCGTGCAAGCGCTGCCACTGAACTTATGGTCACGCTGTTTATTGCAATCTCTCTCGTCGTCGGCATATTGCTTGTTCACTTCGATTTGCTTGATTTGGGCAGGATGCTCATCGGCGTAGTGACGATTTTCGGCAGTTTCGGCCCCGTGCTCGCGGTGTCCGCTCTGCCCGGCAATCTCACCCAGACCTTTGCGAGCGGCGACAGAGTTCTCAATCTTCTGGAAGAAAAGCCTGCCGTAACGCCTGTAAAGAACGGAAAGACTTTCGATTACGAAAACCTTTCGGTCAAAGATTTGTCCTTTGCCTATGAAAGGAACGCGCCCGTTCTCAAAGACGTGTGTATGCACGCCCAAAAGGGCGAGATCATCGGCATTGTCGGGGAGAGCGGTTGCGGCAAGTCTACGTTCTTAAAACTTCTTCTCCGTTTTTGGGAAAAGGACAGGGGCGAAATCAACTACAGCGGCATTGATGTGGACAACATCGACTCGGATAACCTTCTCGACAACGTGACGATGGTCTCGCAGACGACCTATCTCTTTGACGAGAGCATCGAGGATAACCTGCGCATCGCAAAGCCGGACGCCACGCAGGAAGAGATCGAAAATGCCTGCAAAATGGCTTCGGTGCACGACTTCATTATGTCGCTACCCGAGGGGTACAAAACGCAGGTCGGCGCCATGGGCGACAACCTCTCTGCGGGCGAAAAGCAGCGTATCGGGCTTGCCCGCGCATTTCTGAAAGGCAGTCAGCTTATTTTGCTGGACGAACCGACGAGCAACGTCGATTCCATCAACGAGGGAATGATTTTGAAATCACTCGCTGAACAGAAGAGTAAAAAGAGCATTATCCTCGTATCGCACAGGGAGTCCACGATGGCAATTGCGGACAGGATTTATACCGTGAGCAGCGGAATTATGAGTGAGGTATAAAACTGCATATATGCGTCGCAATACGGTGTCACGCTTGCGTTTTGCTTCGGGTCATGTACGTCTTTGTACACTCCCCTCGCAAATCCGCGCGTTCCTTGTCTTGCTCGCATCTCTGCAGTTTGTGTAAAGTGAGGTATTTATGAATCAGGAAGAAGAAAAAAAGACGACCAAAGAACAGGATGCGGCGCAGGCGCTTATTGCCAACACAGAGGAGACCGCGGAGAGCGCGCCCGAACAGGAGAACGTTGTCGCTTCTGCTCCCGCAAAGGAAGCAGAGGACAAAAACAAGATGTTCCGCAAGTATAAAATCAAGGACATCGTGTTCCTTGCCATTATGGCGGCGTGTATGCTCGTGACGGGTGCGATCATGCCGCTTGCGGCGCAAGTCCCTGTATTCGGCATCATTCAGGTCTGCCTCGGCCTGCAATTTTCCATCTTCCCCGTCATCGGCATGATGAAGGTGAGAAAGCCGGGTGCGCTCCTCTTTATGTCGCTCTGCTGCGGCGTTGTTCTCGTGTTCATGAACGCCGTCATGTTCGTATGTCTTCTGATTTGCGCGGTCATTGCGGAAGGGCTTGTCCTTTTGATCTTCCGCGGCTACAAAAAGGACGGAGCATGCCTGCTTGCGGGAACGGTCTATTTCCCCGTAACATTGCCCTTCCTGTACATATACTATCGTTTTATGTATTCTTGGACGGGTGAAGAAGGGCAGGCGGTCAACGCATTTCTCGGCTCCTCTGCGGGCATGGCAGTCGGCATGAGCATCGCGGTTCTGGCGATCTGCTTTATCGGCGCGCTCGTAGGTCTTTTCATCTCGCAGGAGCTCAGAAAATCGGGAGTGATGAAAAAGTAATGGCGCTGTGGAACAAAAAACTCTATCCGCTCGTCGCCATTCTCGCGGGACTGTTCATCATTGTATTCGGCCTCGTCATGGCAAAGGAGATGCTCGTCTGCTCGATTTTTCTCGCCGCGGTGTTCGTGTGGCTGTTGCTGTTCGGGTGCCGGAAATCCTGCCTGCACGCGCTGCCCATGTTTCTCATCGTTGCGGGAATCTTCTTTGGTATCTTCTACGGCGCGACGGGCACCGTCGATTCGGGCTGGGCAATGGCAAACCGTTTCGGCGCGGTGTTCCTTGCCATTGTTCCCGGCATGTCCACGACGCCCGTAAGGATGACGAGAAGCCTCTCGCAGGTGCATACGCCGCGTTCGGTCACGCTTGGCATGCTGATTGCCATGTCCTTTGTGCCCATGCTTAAAGGGGAGATCAAACGCGTGCGCGAGGCAATGAAGACGCGCGGCGCGGGCAGCGTGCTCAACCCTAAAATTTTGTACCGCGCCTTTCTTGTGCCGCTCGTCATGCGGCTGGTGAACATTTCGGACACGCTCGCGCTGTCGGTGGAGACGCGCGGCTTTGCGCTCGGAAAGGTGCGCTATACCATCTATAAAAGGGAAAAAATCGCACTTTCGGACATTGTCTTTGTGCTCGGTCTGATCGCGGGTGCGGTGCTGGTGATCGTGTTATGAGCGCGATAGAATTAAAAAACGTAAATTTTTCCTACGACGGAAAAACGAAGATCCTTGAAAACACGGACTTTACCGCCGAATACGGGGAAGTGACGCTTTTATCCGGACATTCGGGCGAAGGGAAAAGCACGCTCATGTATATCGTCAGCGGCATTATCCCAAACGTCAACTATGGCGAACTTTCGGGCGAAGTGCTCGTCGGCGGCGAGAGCATCAAGGGCAAAAAGATGGGCGACATCTGCCGCAAGGTGGGCGTTGTCCTGCAGAATGCGGACGAGCAGATCATTCAGAAGATCGTAGAGGATGAGATTGCGTTCGGCTGCGAAAACCTCGCTTTTCCGCCTGAAAAAATACAGAAGCAGATCGGGATCGTCTGCAATCTCATGAAGCTGGACACAAAGTGGAAGTGCCGCACGCTGTCCGGCGGACAGAAACAGCGGCTGATCACGGCGAGTACGCTCGCGATGGGGCAGAAGATCATCATTCTCGACGAACCGCTCGCAAATCTTGATAAAGACGGCGCGGCAATGCTCATGGGCACGCTGCGCTCGCTTGCAAAGGCGGGGTATTGCATCGTCGTCATCGAACACAGGCTCGATATGGTGCTGCCCTTCGTCGATACCGTCTGGCACATCGGCAATCAAACGGTCAGGAAGGTCAAAAACAGACAGGAGTATCTTGTTCAGCAGACGGCGAAAATTGAGGACAGCTGCCCTGCATTTACGGGCAGCGAGCCGCTGTTTGCGCTTGATAAGGTTGCCTTCTCGGTCAAAAAAGAGCGCAAGATCCTCAAAGATATATCGCTTGAAATCCCGAAGGGCAGCAGGACGGTATTGCTCGGTGAAAACGGCTGTGGGAAAACGACGCTTATGCGCCTGATCGCACGATTGTATAAGCCGACGGGCGGCAGTGTCACGCAGTACATAGATGAAGCATTCAAACAAAAGCCGAAGGGAAACAAGGCTTGGTATAAAAAGGTGGGTGTAGTGTACCAGAACCCCGATTATCAGCTCTTCATGCCTACCGTGCGACAGGAGATTTCTTTCGGCGCAAAGAGCGAAGAATATGCCGCGGAAATTGCCGAACTTTTTGGCGTAAAACACCTGTGGGAACGGCACCCGCAGTCGCTCTCTGAAGGGCAGAAGCGGCGTGTCTCCATAGCCGCGGTCGCCGCCTGTGAACCGGAAGTTCTGTTTCTGGACGAACCGACGGTGGGGCAGGACTACGACGGACTGTGCCAAATGGTGGAGATACTCAATCAGCTGCACATGCGGTCGGGCAATACGATGGTCACGATCACCCACGACGTGCGCTGTGCCGAGGCGCTCTGTGATAAGGCGTATCTCATTGTGGACGGAATCGTCGCAAAGCGGGGCGGAAAGGAGCTTGTGCGGGAATATTTTTTGCGTTGATCGACGCGTGAGAATCGGCGCGCCGTGTCGTCGGGCGATGCGCCTGACACACATGGCAAGAACGGAGCATCCGGCGCATTTGGGGGCAAAGGCTTGACCGATGTCGCGGGACGTGGTATAATTTCCGAAAGGCGGTTTTGCTTTGCAAAGAGGCTGACGCCCGGCGGGAACAGATACAAGGGAGGGAGAACGATGGCGGTCGATCGGAAACGGCTTCAGGAAGAGTATCGGCGGATCTATTCCGTCGTCAAGGTGCAGCTGGACGATTTTGACGCATACGATCTTTTGGCGGGCGGCTGCCCCGGTGACGAATTTGAGCAGGAGGCGCAGATGATCGCGTCGCGGCTGCGGCACGGTATGACTGCTTTACAGATCGCGCACATCATGGCGGAGGTCATGAATAAACAGTTTGAACCCGTCTTTGTCCCGCAGGACTTCCTGCCGTTTGCCGGGAAGATCGGGAGGGCATTGCATGAGACAGAACATATCTGAGACGATAAAAGGATGAAATACATGATCGCCTGCCCCGCCGGCAGATCGCCGGAAATGCGCCGCAAGGTCGGTCTCGGAGGAGACCGGCATTGCGGCTTTTACATTTTTTTAACATATTTTTGTTGTTTCGGAAAAACAAGCGTGGTATAATCTGATCGGAACATAACAGGGAGGCATTGTCATGGTCAGGATCTTAGTTGCGGAAGACGATAAAGCCCTCAACCGCTTTGTTTGCTCTATGCTGACGCAGAACGGGTATGAGGCTGTCCCGTGTGAGAACGGGGCAGAGGCGCTCAGCGAATTTCAGTCCAAACAGTTTGACATGGTGATCAGCGATATTATGATGCCGCTCGTCGACGGGTTCGCCCTTGCAAGAGAGATCCGCAGCACGAACAAGCACATCCCGATCCTGTTCATGACGGCGCTGGACGACAAACCCTCCCAGCAACGCGGCTTTGATGCGGGAGTAGACGATTATGTCGTGAAGCCGTTTGACGCCGACATCCTGCTCCTGCGGGTGAGGGCGCTGCTGCGTCGGGCAAATATCGAACAGAGCCGGGAACTCGTCGCCGGAAATCTGCGCATGAACAAGGATGAACATACCGCATACCTGAACGGCGAGGAGCTTCCGCTCACCGTGCGGGAATTTGACCTTCTGTTTCAGCTCCTGTCATATCCCAAGCGCACATTTACGCGCGCACGGCTCATGGATGAATTCTGGAACTATGATTCCTCGGCGACTTCGCGCACGGTGGATGTGTATATGTCAAAGCTGCGCGAAAAGACGGCGGCGTGCGACGGGTTTGAGATCGTGACGGTGCACGGGCTCGGCTATAAGGCGGTGCTGAAATGAAAAACCGTACAAAGCACATTCTCTCGTTATCCGGCTATCTTGTCCTGTTTCTGACGGTGGCGGCGATCATCACGGTGGCGATCTTCGTATATGCCGCCGCCGAGGAGAGATTCGGTGACAATAAGGGCATGATCGCGTTGGTCATGCTGATCGCGGTCTTCTTCCTCGCACTCGTCTGCACGCTGATCGACGGGATCCGCCGGAAGACGATGATCGACCGCCCCGTCGAAAAGATCCTTGAGGCGACGGAGCGGATTACGGCGGGCGATTTCTCCGTCCGTATCGCAACCGATCACCCGTATGGCAGGTATAACGAATTTGACCGCATCATCGAGGACCTGAACAGAATGACGGCAGAGCTTTCCAAGACGGAGGTGCTGCGCAGCGATTTCGTCTCCAATGTCTCGCATGAGTTAAAGACGCCGCTGGCGATCATTGAGAATTACTCGACGGCGATCAGGGACGCGGAGATCGACCGGGAAACGCGCGAGCGGTACGCCGATGTGCTGATCGCGACGGCGAAACGTCTCTCTTCGCTCGTGACCAATATCCTCAAACTCAACCGCCTGGAAAATCAGCAGATCAGGACGGAGCAGACGTCCGTCCGCCTGGATGAGATGCTCTCGGATGCGATCCTGCAGTTTGAGGACCGCATCGAAGAAAAGAAGCTGGAGCTTGACTGCGATCTGGACGAGATCACGATCGTGTCCGATCCCAACTATCTGGAGATCGTCTGGAACAATCTCATCTCCAATGCCGTCAAGTTTACGGATGCGGGCGGAAGCATTCGCGTTTCGCTCAAAGAGGAGCAGGGTGCCGCCGTGGTCAGGGTCTCGGACACGGGGTGCGGGATCTCCAAGGAGACGGGGGAGCATATCTTCGATAAATTTTACCAGGGTGACACTTCCCATGCGCAGGAGGGCAACGGGCTCGGCCTCGCCCTCGTCAAAAAGGTCATCGATGTGTTGGGCGGAGAGATCTCGGTCGAGAGCGAAGTCGGCAAGGGCAGCACCTTTCTCGTCCGCCTGCGGGAAGGAAAGAGGAGGGAGAAATGAGCGATCGGGAGGAGAAATTCAACTACACATATTCTGCGCCTACCGAACGTGAGCGCAGGGAAATCGAGGACATACGCAGGCAGTATGCACAGGAGGACGCATGTGCGGACAAGCTGCAGCGTCTGCGCAGGTTGAATGCGCGCGTCAGAAACACCGCCATGTGCGTGGCGCTTTCGCTCGGCGTCGCGGGGGTCCTGCTGTTCGGCCTCGGCATGAGCCTGACGCTCGTTTGGGAACAGTTTGCCGCGGGGATCGTTTTTTCGGCGGTCGGCATTGTCCCGATGTTCCTCGCCAACCCGGTGTACAATTTTGTGTTGAAAAAATGCAAGGCGAAGTACGGCAAAGAGATCCTGCGGCTGTCGGACGAGTTGCTGCACGGACAAAGCAAAGACCGATAAATGTGTTTGGCAAGGGGGGCGCGCCGCAGTTGCGGCGCGCCCCCCTTGCGATCTGTCCGTGCGCGGCATGGGAGCGCGGCGCGCATCTTGCCGCTGCTCTCGTACGGGCGGCGGATCTTTACAATTCTTTTACAAAACAATTACCGGGCAGCAATGATATTTTATCAAAACAGAAAAAATCGGTTGGTATAATACGGTCAAAAGATCAAAAGGAGAAACAAACAATGCAGACAAAGACGCAGCAATATGCGGAAGCGATCCGCAGAGAGTATGAGCCCAAGACCGAGCAGGTCACCAAGTTGGAAGAACTCAAAGCTTTGGATGCCAAAGTGCATCGTCCTGCGGCGGTGTTCGCGTACACGTTCGGTGTGATCGGCGCGCTGGTCCTCGGCGTGGGGCTGTGCCTCGCGATGAAGGTCATCGGCGACCTCATGGCGCTAGGCATCGTCATCGGCATCGTCGGGATCGCCATGGTGAGCGTCAACTACCTGATCTATCGGGCGATCCTGAAATCCCGCAAAAAGAAGTACGCGGACCAGGTCATGGCGCTGAGCGACGCGCTGTTGAACAAGTAACAAGGAGGGAGCGGACATGACAGATTTTCATCCTTTTGCATCGCAGGCGCGATCTATGCGTTAAACACATGGTCAGTCATAAAAAATAAGTATTTTACATGCGTTTTACGCGATGCTATAATGTTTATAAACATAATACGGACGGGTCGTGCGGCGCTCTGTCGGAACGGAGGGAACTCGTATGGATTCGGAATTTGAAAAGAACAATGTATTCGGGCTGGGACAGGAAAATACCGCCTATGCGCAGTATTTTATCGGAAAGTCCTATCTCAATCCGCTGACGCCCGCAGGCGTCGTGCCCTTCTTTGCCAACGTCACGTTCGAGCCCGGCTGCCGCAACAACTGGCATATCCACCATGCTTCAAACGGCGGCGGACAGATCCTTTTATGCGTCGCGGGCAGCGGCTGGTATCAGGAATGGGGCAAGCCCGCGCAGTCCTTAAAGCCGGGCGACGTCGTCGTCATCCCGCCCGAGGTCAAGCACTGGCACGGCGCGAAGAAGGACAGCTGGTTCTCGCACATCGCCGTCGAAGTGCCCGGCGAGAACGCCTCCAACGAGTGGCTGGAGGAAGTGACGGACGCGCAGTACGACGCACTCTGAGAAAAGCACAGACCGCCGCGGGCAGCGACGGTTTTTTGGACGAACGTAACAGCAGGGAGTTTTATATGCAATATACGACACTCGGAAACAGCGGGATCAAAGTATCCCGGTTCTGCCTCGGCTGCATGAGCTTCGGCGACCCTGCGAGCAAGATGCACGCATGGACGCTCGATCCCGCACAGAGCGAGGAGATCATTCGGCATGCGCTCGACCTCGGCATCAACTTTTTTGATACGGCAAACTGCTATTCGGCGGGGACGAGCGAGGAATACCTCGGCGCGGCGATCAAAAAGAACGTCGCGCGCGACAAGGTGGTGCTTGCGTCCAAGGTCTATTTCAACGAGGGGCATCTCTCCAGGGCGGCGATCGAACGCGAGATCGAGGGCACGTTAAAACGGCTGGGCACGGACTACCTCGACCTGTATATCATCCACCGCTTTGACGCCTCCACGCCCATCGAGGAGACGATGGCGGCGCTGGACGGGCTTGTCCGGGCGGGCAAGGTGCGCGCGCTGGGCGCTTCCGCCATGTACGGCTACCAGTTCTACAACATGCAGCTTGCCGCGCGGGACAACGGGTTCACTCCATTCGTCTCCATGCAGAACCACTACAACCCCTTCTATCGCGAGGACGAACGGGAGCTGATCCCCATCTGCAAGCAGATGAACGTGGCGCTCACGCCCTACAGTCCGCTTGCCGCGGGCAGGGCGGCGCGGCCCGACTGGGCGGCGGATACGCTCCGCAGCCGTACGGATGTCGTCGCGCAGGGCAAGTACGATTCCACCGAGGAGGCGGACAAGATCATTGCCGGGCGCATTTCCGCGCTGGCGCAGAAATACGCAACGAGCATGACGGCGATCACCTTTGCATGGCACTTCAAAAAGGGCATTGCCGCGCCCATCATCGGGGCGACCAAGGCGAAGTACCTCGACGACGCCGTCCGTGCCTTTGACGTAACGCTGACGGACGAGGATGTCGCCTGTCTGGATGAGGCATATGTGCCGCACAAGATCGTCGGCGCGCTGTAAGCCGCGTCGCTGCACAGAGGAATTTTATCATGAAACTGATTGAAGATCGGCGGTTCGGGGAGGAGCGCGCGCTCTATCATATGCAGGAAGCGCACCTCAGGAACTGCCGCTTTGAAGGCGCGGAGGACGGCGAGTCCGCCCTGAAGGAGAGCCGCCATATTATCGCGGAGCGCTGCTATTTCGACCTGCGCTATCCCTTCTGGCATGTCTCCGATCTGCGCGTCACCGATTGCGAGATGACGGAGCATTGCCGCGCGGCAATGTGGTATGACAGCGGCGTCAAGATCTCGGGCAGCAAGCTCGGCGGCATCAAGGCGCTGCGCGAGTGCCGCGGAGTGGAACTTTCGGATTGCACGGTCAACTCGCCCGAATTTGGCTGGAAATGCGAGAACATCGCCATCGCAAGCAGCTCGATCGTCTCGGAATACGCCTTTCTGGAGAGCAAGAGCATCCGCGCGCAGGGGCTGACCTTTGAAGG
>CALVWM010000050.1 GCA_944367185.1 uncultured Clostridia bacterium
TTCACGCTGACGACCTATCCCGATGAGGACTACTACGACGACAACGTGAACAATGGGCAGGTCTCCATCAGCAACTTTGATACCATTACGTACGAATACAACGGCCCCGCGGCAGAGCTTGCCGATTCCTACACCGAGTACTATATCAAGGGCGCAAACATTACGCAGTGGGCGGATATCTACAATCCTTCCACGCAGATGACGCGCGTCGGCACGACGTACACCCTCTCCGTCTATCTGACGGCGGGCGATCAGGTCATGTTCACGAGCCTTGTGGTCGACAGGGAAACGGGTGAATCAACGGTCGGGACTTCCTATCTGCGCGGCACCAACCTGGACGAGGCGAGCCAGGCGCTGTTTACCGACTATACCAACAACATGACCCCTGCGGCGGACGGGTTGTACACCTTTACCTATGACGCTTCGACGCAGGTGCTGAGCGTCACCTTCGACGGGACGGCTGCGCTTGCCGAGTATGACTACTATCTGGACGGCGCGATCGGCTCTTCGACGTGGGGCAGCTATCCCAATACGGACGGGGATTACACATATCAACTGACTGAGCAGTCGGACGGCGCCTATCTGCTGGAGGGCGTACAGCTGACGGCGGGCAATCAGATCGTCCTGCGCGGCTTCGAGCCGGGCGAGACGCCGACCAACGGCGGGCAGGCGGTCTCCTACAACTATCAGTATTACCGCGGCACAGACGGCGCCTTCGAGGCGGCGGATGCGGACAATAACAACTACAACATTGCCGTCGTGACGGCAGGAACGTACAATATTGAATTTGACGCTTATGCCAAGATCATCACCATCACCCCCGCAGATATGCAGCATACCGTCTATATCAAGGGTAGCTTCGTCGAGGGCTGGAAAATCACAGACGATAACGGCGTGCTCATCGATGACTATAAGCTGACGGAGACATCCGACGGTGTGTTCGAGATCACGATGACGATCACGGACGAGATGGTCGCGAACGGCGCAACGTGGCAGGCGGGACTGCAACTGGACACCACGACGGGCTCTGACGGCACCTTTGTTGGTGTGAGCTCGCTCGGCGAGGACGCGGCGGACAATGCTAACGCACTCTTCCGTCCGGCGTCAGGGACCAACCTGACCTGTACGACAGCGGGGACATACCGCTTCGTATATGATTGGGACAGCGGCGAACTGAATATTTACGCCGTGACATCGGCATAAGGCGCAAATGCGATCGGACGGCTTGCAAAAGCCGTCCGATATCTTAAAATTATGATACTTTGAAGATGTGCTGTTCGCACGGTTCGTGGCTGAGCGCGAGCCGCGTACACGCGGCGACCGTTTCGGCAGATGTCTTTCCGAGGTCATCGGGGAAGTACACGTTGCACGCCCGCGCAGAGAACGCCTCCGCAAGCGCTCTCTGCGTGACGAAGAGATTGCGATCGGTCACCTTCTCCAGATCGCCGAAGGTGCGCACGAACAGGGCGTCGGGGAAGACGCCTTTGATCTCGCGGCGCAGGGCTTCGTCGCGGGGCGGAATGCAGACATAGCGGTAACCGCTCCCGAAGTGCGCGTCGGCGCGCAGTTTCAAGGCGAAGTAGTCGGGCGCGACTTCGAAGAACAGAGAGTCGTCGATGCGGCAGTTCACCGCAAGCAGGGGAATAAAGTTGCATTCGCCGAGCGCGAAGAACTGCTCCCGCGTGAGGGAACAGGCGATGAGCGCGTCCGCCGTGCTGATGCGCTCGGGCGCGCAGCCCAAAAGCACGATGCTCGCATTCTGCTCTTTGAGGACGGCAGAAAGATCGCTCAGAAAATCCATGCTCGCCGCCTTTTCGAGGGCGCTCATGTCCTCCGGAAGGCACACCCCGATCATCTGGCGCGCTTCCGCCGTGCGCATATTCTGCGCAAAGGCATTGGGGCGGTAACCGAGCATGTTGACGACCTGCCATACCTTTTTCTTGGTCGCCTCGCTGATCTTCTGATCTTTCCTGTCGTTGAGGACGTAGGAGACGGTCGCCTTGCACACGCCCGCCGCCTCGGCGACGTCCCCGATGGTAACTCTTTTGTTCATGGAAACCATTATAGAAGAATTTCATTCATTTGTCAATATCACGGAGCCATCCTATGCGAGAACAGGCAATTTACCACAAACCGGAGACGCAGTACGCCTACGCGCTTTCCAAGAACCGCGTGGCGCTGCGCCTGCGCACGGCAAAGGAGGATGCACCCGCTGTGCAGGTCATTTACGGCGGGAAGTATGACTTCGCCAAAGTCCGCATTTCTGCGCCCATGCGCCTTGCCTGTTCCGACCGCCTCTTCCACTATTATACGGCGGAACTGGAGCTCGACGACGTGCGCCTTGTCTACGTCTTTGCGCTGACGGAGGGCGGAAAGACGTACTACTATTCGGAGGACGGGCTGACGGAGACATTCGACTTTACGCTGAGCTATTACAACGCCTTCCAGCTCGCCTACCTGAACGAGGCAGATCTCCACGTCCCCGTCGGTTGGATGCAGGACGCGCGCTTCTATCAGATCTTTATCGACCGCTTTGCGCGCGGCAATTTTCAAAAGGACGATTCCTATATCAATTTACCGTGGGGGGAGCGCCCCACGCCCAAGAGCTTTGCGGGCGGCGACCTCAAGGGGATCGCGCAAGAGCTGTCCTATCTCAAAGAGCTGGGCGTCAATGCCCTCTATCTCACGCCTGTGTTCCGCTCCGTCAGCAACCACAAATATGACACCGCGGACTATTATCAGATCGACGAGATGTTCGGCGGGGAAGCGGACTTTTCAAACCTTATCGCCCGTGCGCACGCGGCGGGATTCCGCATCGTGCTGGATGCAGTTTTCAATCACGTCAGCGAAAAATGCGTCCAATTTCAGGACGCCCTGCAAAAGGGGCGGCGGTCGCAATACTTCGACTGGTTCCTCATCGACGGGGACAAGGTCGATGCACACAAGGTCAACTATGCGTGCTTTGCCGCCTGCGACTATATGCCCAAGTGGAACACGTCCAATACGCAGGTGCAGGACTATCTCATCGGCGTGGCGCTGCATTATATGAAAAAGTACAAGATCGACGGTTGGCGGCTGGATGTCTCGGATGAGGCCTCGCACGCGTTCTGGCGGAGGCTGCGCGCCGCCGTCAAGGAGGAGCGGGCGGATTGCGTCATCATCGGCGAGAACTGGCACGACGCAAACGCCTACCTGCACGGCGATCAGTACGATTCCATCATGAACTATGCCTTTACCAAGGCGTGTCTTGACGTGTTCGCGCTCGGCGCATTGAACGCGCAGGGGTTCGCGCAAAAGCTCAACGAGCTTCTGATGCGCAACACCGATACGGTCAACGGCATGATGCTCAACCTTCTGGACAGCCACGATACCCACCGCTTTCTCACGCAGGTCGGGGGCAACACGCAAAAGCTCGAATGCGCGCTCGCCGTGCTCTACTGCTTTGTCGGCGCGCCGTGCATCTATTACGGCACGGAGATCGGCATGGAGGGCGGGTACGATCCCGACTGCCGCCGCACGATGGACTGGGAAAAGGCAGAAAAGCGGCCTCCGCTGTGGCATCTCGTACAGGAACTCGCCGCCCTCAAACGGGAGGAGCGCGCCCTGCACGGCACGGCTGCAAAGATCTGGGCGGAGGGCGATCTTCTTTTGATAGAGCGCGGCGCAAAGGAGCGCCTGCGGCTCACTGTCAACTTCGGGAAGAAAAGTATCCCGCTTGCGAAAGGCATTCTCTGCACCAACGCCCGCGGCGCGCTCGGGCAGGATATGTTCATGATCGAAAGAAAGGAGGGGGGAACATGACTAAGACGCTGTCACTCTTTCTCGCGCACGCGTTCATCGTCATTGCGCTCATCACGACCTTCGGCGTCCTCGGCTTGCAGCGGGAGGAGCAGGAGGCGCAGGAGCGCTTTACGGGCGTGCTGGAAGAGAACGTCACCCTGCGCATCCTCGATAACGACACGGCGAAGGAGACGGGGTATCTTGACGAGCTGCTCGCCGCCTTCAACGCGGAATATGCGCAGTACGGCATCACGGCGGTGGACGCCAACATGGGCGCCTATACCGATCTTGAAAAGCTTGGCCCTGCGGGATACGGTCCCGATATCGTCTATCAGGCGAACGACGTGCTGATGCGCTATGCGGAGAATCGGCACATCCAGCCCCTTCCCGCGGAAAGCATGGAAGTCTATGCGGAAATTCCCTCTGAGGCGTGGGATGCCTACCAGTCGACGATGGAGGGGACGGAGTACACGTTCGCCGTTCCCGTCAACGTGCAGGAGCCCCTGCTCTACTACCGCAAAGACCTTCTCCCCGAGAATTGGCAGGAGACGTGGGACGACGACGGGAACGGCGTTCCCGACATGGTGGAAAACTGGGCGGATCTGTTCGCCTACTCCGCGCAGGTCAAGGCGGAGTCGAACGGAACGAGGTACGGCTACATGAAGTCCCTGAACGATCAGTATTTCGCCGCGGGGTATTTCCTCTCCTACGGGGCGTATATCTTCGGGCAGGACGAGACGGGCGAATACGATACCGAGGATATCGGCTTTTCCGCAGGCGAATCGTACAAGGGCGCGCGCATCATCCGCCAACTTGCCACGGTCATGGACAACAACTGCGCGGACGATACCATCACCACGTCCGCCTATGAGCTTCTCGGCAACGGCACCTATTTTGCGACGATGACCACGCCCGACGTCTATGAATCTTTTATCGACGAATTTGCAAGTTCGTGGAGCCGCACCCATCGGGACTGGACGGAGGAGGAAGTGGACGCCTATGTGCGGGAAAATCTCTTCATGACAAAAGTGCCCGCACTTCCCGTCAGCGGCGACCTCACCGACCGCGAAGGGGAGACGATGGAGATGACCGTCATGGGCGGCATCCACGGCTATGCGATCAGCTCGTACACAAAATCGCCCAACGCGGCGCTCGCCTTTATCGAGTTTGCCACGAGTGAGGAATGGATCGCACGGCGGTGCGAACTTCTGGGCATCGTCCCCGCGCGCACGGACGTTATGGAGGCGGAGGGCGGCGTCGCGGCGGACGTCTATGACGATCTCATCGCCGACCGCATCTATATCATGCCCGGCGAGCGCGCGATGACGCAGGTGTGGGCGAGCTTCGGCAGCCTTCTGCGCTTTATCGCGGAGGACGGCCTGCGGGGCGGCAGTACCTATGATACCGACGAAAAACTCATTGCGGCGATGGAGGCGCTGGATGCGGAAATTTACAGCGCCATCCATACGCTGAGCTGAGGGGAGGAAAGTATGGCGGATATGCAGTATAAGAGCGCACCGCGCGAATTTTTTGAAAATCTTGCAGAAAAGATCAAAAAGAAGTGGCGCGCATTCTGCGCCATGCTCAGGCACGGGAACGTGCGCGTCGCGTGCTCCATGCTCATCATGGGCACGGGGCAGATGATGTACCGGCAGTGGGCAAAGGGTGCGCTCTATCTTCTGGTGCAGGCGGGATTTATCGTCTACCTTGTCCTGACGGGCGCAAGGGACTTCTTCGGGCTGTTCACGCTCGGCTCGGTCGAGGCAAACCCGTGGTACGGCATCGAGGGGGACAACTCCGTCATTATGCTCATCACGGGGATCTTGTCTGTCATCGTGATGGTGATATATGTCTCGCTCTACATTGCAAACGTGCGCGGGATCTACGCGACCCAGCTGCGCGTGGAGGCGGGGAAAAAACCGGCGACGTTCCGGCAGGACGTCGCGCAGATGTTCGATCGGAAGTTTTATCGCACTGTGCTCTTTTTGCCCGTCATCGGCGTGTGCATCTTCAACGTCCTGCCCATCGTGTTCATGATCCTCATCGCGTTCACCAACTACGGCGGGGATATCGTTCCCCCGAAGCTCGTCGATTGGGTGGGGTTTGAAAACTTTGGCAAGCTCGTCGCCGTCGGCGAGTACACGACGACCTTCTTCAAAATTCTGGGCTGGAATATCCTGTGGGCGGTCGCCTCCACCGCGATCAACTACTTCGGCGGATTGGCGCTTGCCCTGCTCCTCAACAAGAAGTGCGTCAAGGGCAAGGTGTTCTGGCGGTTCTTTCCCATTCTCGCCTATGCGATCCCGGGTTTTATCACCATGCTCGGTTTCAAGTATATGTTTGCAAACGGTGGCCCCATCAACTATTATATCACGCAGGGCGGCGGAAGCGCCATCTTCTTCTTGGGCGCAAACTCCACTTGGCCTGCGCGCCTCATCGGGCTGATGGTGAATGCGTGGATCAGCATTCCGTCCTCCATGCTGCTGGCAACGGGCATCCTCTCCAACGCCAACAAAGACCAGTACGAGGCGGCAAGAATCGACGGTGCAAACGCCTTCCAGCAGTTCTGGTATCTGACGCTGCCCTTCGTCGTCTTTGCCACAACGCCCGTCATCCTGTCGCAGTTTATCGGCAACTTCAACAACTTCGGCGTGTTCTACTTTTTGCGCAGCGACGTATCGTCCTCGGCGGGCTACGTCCTTGCCAACGATACGGATCTGCTCATCAACTGGCTGTATAAGATGTCTATCGACAACAACTATTACTCCATCGGCGCGGCGATCAGCCTCATCATCTTCATCATCACGTCGGTCATCTCGCTCGTCGTCTATATCTTTTCGCCCTCGTACAGGCAGGAGGAAACATACCGATGAAAAAGAGCAGGAGCATCAAAGTTTCAAGGACGGTGGACGTGGTCATCACCTACGCGATCCTCATTGTCGTGGCGTTCTTCTTTTTCTTCCCCTGTCTTTGGCTGATCTTATCGTCCTTCTCCGATTCGGGGTCGCTCTATACGCTCAACGGGTTTTTCCCCGAGGCGTACAGCTTCCAAAACTATATCAAGCTGTTCACCGATACGCAGATGTATAACTACCCCGAGTGGTTTGGCAATACGCTGTTCGTTGCCGTCATGAGCTGCATCTTCGGCACGCTGCTCACCATTCTGACGGCGTACTGCATGTCGCGCTTCAAGTTCAAGAGCCGCAAGGCGCTCATGAAGACGACGCTGGTTTTGGGCATGTTCCCGTCCTTCATGGCAATGACGGCGGTGTTCCTTCTGATGACGCAGTTCAACTTTATCAACAACCACTGGGGGCTCATCCTCATCTACTCGGCGCAGGCACCCATGGGGTACATGGTGCAAAAGGGCTTCTTCGATACCATCCCTTCCTCTATCGATGAGGCGGCGCGTCTGGACGGCGCAACCAACTTCCAGGTATTTCTGAAGATCATTCTGCCGCTCTCCAAACCCATTCTGGTGTACACGGCGCTGACCTCCTTCACCTGGCCGTGGTCGGACTTCATCCTGCCTCAGCTGCTGCTCCCGACCATGGACAACTGGACGGTCGCGGTGGGGCTCATGTATTTGGACGAGACGGAATTTGCGCGCTTTGCGGCAGGCTCCATCTTCATCGGCGTACCCATCGTCATTCTCTATTTCTGCCTTGTCAAGTACATGGTCAACGGCATGTCGGCAGGTGCGGTCAAAGAGTAACTTCCTTCCCCCGCGGCGTGGCGATTTCCCCCTGATTTGCCTTGCCGGGTAAGTAGTGGGTGGCGTCGTTCCTCCAAGCCGCCATCCGGGAAAAGGCTGCGGATCAATCGTTCCGCAGCCTTTTCTCATACAAAATAGTGCAAAAATGAATGAAAAAGTAATTCCAAAATGTCCAACTGCGCGAATTGTTGCAAATGTGCTTTGATTCAAATTCCCCCGCAAACGCGAAGTTCAGGGAAGCGATCCTCGGACTTTTTGAGGGAACGACGGAATAAATTCCGATATATGACAAAGGCTGTCATGTAGTTTGTGTTATGCCAATATCATAGTAAGTTACATGGCAAAATTTATTTTTTGTATCGACAAAACGGCATATTATTCTTGCAATCAGTATGCCGGTATGGCACAATATGATCATGGAGATTGTGCCATGACGTTGAAGGAACTGCCAAAGGAGAAGGGGTATTTTTGTGGTGTAAATCACGGGAAATTAAACGCAATCTATTGACAATGAGCTGTGATCGGTTATAATGATACATACAACGAACATAACCGGGGGACGGAATACACGAATAATAAATAGAATATTTGTGATGCCTTGGAAGGCATTGACTTTCAGAATTTAGAGTGAAATATAAATAATATGTTGAAAGTGAAAGCATATGAAAGTTTCGAGGTAGTCTTATCAATTTTAATTGCGGCTTTCTTTCTTGGCAGCGGGATGATAGTTGCGATTGTAAATGCATTCGGCGATCAGGAGCCAAGATTCTATTATGGTGCCATTTTAGTTTCTGCTGTGGGATGTATCTTTCTTGCAATTGCAATCCTTGTGCCGGTTTGTTGTACGACATATGATACTTATGATGAAAATGGGATTGTCAGGACAAAACGGGGCAAAGTACTATTGGAAATTAAATGGGGTGAGGTAATCGAGGCAGAGTATTTGGGATGGATTTGGATATTAGTAGGGGCGCCGCTCTCTTTGTCGCTGTGTATGCGTATGCCGGATCCGACGGCGGAAGGCGCGAATGCAATGGGAAAATTCATCACGCTGCCGCTGAAAAAGAAGGATGCACGAAAAATTGCAGAGTTTGTGCCTTTGAACATTAAAAATTTGCCAAAGAAGCGAAAAAGAAGATAGTTCCAAGAATGTCTATATTTTGCCCCGCAATCAATGAAATTGCGGGGGCTGGGAGGCGCTTCGATCGTAAACAACGCCTTTCAAATAGAGTTTCCGCAATATGGGCAGGCAGTCGCAAAGGCGACTGCCTGTTTTTGCACAACATGCGAAACGCAACGGTTTCCCGCCGCGTCGGCGGGGAAAAATTGCTTGTGCCGGCGATTCGCCCGATAACGATCGCCAGATCGGAATATGTCACATCTGAACTGAAAGTTTTTCATGCGCTCTTGCTTTCCGGGGATCGCTGTGTTATAATGAAAAACAGAGATATAAGTTCGGGCCGCAGGCCCTGCATGCCATAACGGGATCGCACATATTGAAGACATTCTTCCCATGTGGTTTGATCTGAGAGGGGCCTGTCTGAGGCAAACATGCACAAGGGTGGTGTCATGAAGAGATCGTTTTCCGCAGTCAATGCGCTGAAGCTCGGGCTTCACGCGCTCAGGCAGAATCTCCTGCGCAGCGTCGCCACGGTGGCGCTTCTCGCCGTATGCGCGACGGCGTTCGGCGTGTTTTCCTCGACGCTGCTCGATTACGGCCGCAAACAGGAGCAGCTCTTTGCGCTGAACCCGTCCGCTACGTTCGCGCTCTCCAAATTCGATTGGAGCAACTATGCCGTGGGGCAGGAATCCCTTCTCGAGATCTCCTCGCGCCTCGGCTTTTATGCGAGCAACGCCGTTGTGTCCTTTTCCGCAGACGAAATTTCCCGACTGGAGGCGCGGACGGGGGCTTCTTTTGCACGCATTTACTATGATCCCGGCATGCAGACGCCCGTCGTGGGCGGCGATATTTCCCGCCCTGCGCATTGGTTCTGGTATGCCGATTATGACCGCCGCGAGAGCCTGCTCGCCTGGAACGCCTGCGTGACGGAGCTTGCGGGGACGGGGGAGGCGGCACGCAACGAGTACGATCTTGCCTATCTCGCGGGGCAGGCGGCGCATCGGAACGGGGTCGACCACTTTCTCGACTCGGAGGCGTATGCGCGCTCGCTGGCGATCGCCTGTCTGCCCGAGGAAGACATTGCCGGCTTCGGCTGCTCCATGCTTGCGGGGCGCATGCCGCAGGCGGTGGACGAGATCGCCGTCAGCGAGTGCTTTTATCGGGAATTTGAAGCGCGTGGCTACTGCCTGTACGATGACATCGCGGCGGGGGAGATGATCGTCCCCGTCTACAACGATCGGTATGCGGAAGGGTACGACCCCGCCAAGCCGGACGGATACATCCTCAACATCGACGAGATCCCCTCCCGCGAGGAGGCGCTCGTCGCGCGCATCGCCGCGCCCGAAGATCTGCTCGGGAAGGCGCTTGCCGTCTACGGCGCAGGGGAGGGCGTCGCCCCGGGCGGGAGCTATCGCCTCATGCGCGTGGTCGGCGTCGTGGACACGGGCTGCAGTTACGAGCGTTTCATGGAGCAGGAGACGCAGTATCCCTGGCGCATGCAGGAAAAATTGTTTGTCAGCGCCGCCTGGGTCGAAGAGAACTATCCCGCGGGCGGCGTATTCGCGCTCAGCGCTCCCAGGAACGGCGCGCCGGACGTCGCCCGCGCCTGCCTCGATCTGCATCAGCATACGCTGGATATGCTGTACGAGCTCCCCGTCGGGAGTAGCCTTCCCGCGCAGACGCTCGTCATGGTGCAAGAGCCCGTCGACGTGCTGATGGAGGCGCAGAACGGGGTATTCCGGCAGCTGCGCGTCATCTTGTCCGCGCTCGGTGCGGTCTTTGGCATCTTTGGCGTGCTGCTCTCCTATGCGCTCACCTCCGCGTCCGTTGAAAAGGAGCGGCGCGAGATCGGCATCTTAAAGTCCCTGGGCGCAAAAGATCGGGATATTTATCGCATTTTCCTTGCGGAGAGCCTGATCGTCGGGCTGTGCGTGTTCTGTGTTGCGCTTGCTGCGACGTGCGGCATCGTCTACGGCGTGTTCGGCGGATTTTTGGTGCAGGGGGCTTCCGTCATGCTCATGCAAGTGGGCGTTTGGCAGGTGCTGCTGCTCCTTGCGATCAGCCTTGCAGTACCGACTGGAATGGGCGCGCTGTCGGTCAGGCAAATGCTGCGCGCTTCTCCCGTGGAGATCATGCGCGCCAAAGACCGTCGGAAAAAGCCGGCGAGGCAGAGGGGGATTTAGATGTTTTCAGCCATTGACATTTGCAAGACCTATCGTCCCAGGGGCGGCGTCCCCGTGGAGGCGCTGCGCGGCGTGACGCTCCGCTTCGGCGAGCGGGGCATGGTGTTCATCCTCGGAAAGTCTGGCAGCGGCAAGAGCACGCTGCTGCACATCCTGGGCGGACTGGACGACGCGGACGCGGGATATTTGGAGATCGACGGGAAGACGACGCAGGCGTTTTCCCGCAAGGACTTCGACGACTACCGCAACGAATACGTTGGGTTTGTTTTTCAGGAGTACAACCTGCTGCCCACTTTCACGGTGCGCGAAAATCTCTCCATCGCGTTGGAGCTGCAGGGAAAGAGCGCCTCGGAGGAACAGATCGCCGCGGCGCTTGCAAAGGTAGGGCTCGCAGGCATGGAGAAGCGCAAGCCGACCGAACTTTCGGGCGGGCAGCGGCAGCGCGTCGCCATTGCGCGCGCCATGATCAAGGAGCCGGAGATGATCCTCGCCGACGAGCCGACGGGCGCGCTGGACGAGGAGACGGGGCAGAGCGTCCTGAAGCTGCTCAAGCAACTCTCCGAAGAAAAGCTGGTGATTGTCGTCTCGCACGATCGGGACTTTGCGGAGCGCTTCGGGGACAGGATCATAGAGCTTGCGGACGGCGCAGTCGTCCGCGACACGGGAGGGCGCGCATGAACAGGGGCGGCAGTCGTTTGCGCTTTTCCTGCGTGCTGCGCATTGCCCTCTCGGGGCTGTGGGCGCGTCCCGTCCGTCTGATCCTGACGATCGCCTTGTCGCTCATGGCTTTTGTGCTGACGGGGTGCGCCGTCACGCTTGCCCTGTATGATGAGGACACCGCGCGGGCGGAGACGTATGCGCAGCTCACCGACGTCTTTTTGCTGACCCGCTCGGACGGCGCGCGGTTCGGGCAGGGCGAGCCGGATTGGGCGCTCGCGCTGCCCCGCGGCGAGGTGGCGCAGGCGGGACGGGCGATCTGTGAGATCTCGGTGCCGGACGAAGCTGCAGAGGCATGGGGAAACCGCATTTACAACTATTCTTCTGCGCATAACGTGCATATCCAGCTTGCCGTCAACGGCGTTTCCTGCCTTTCGGACGAAATATGGTCGGCATTGGGCGGCAGCTGGCTTGCGGGCGGCGCGCCGCAGTCGGACGATGAAGCCGCGATCTCCTCCTGTCTCGGGCACGCCTATCTCGCGGGCGGGATCTATGAAGCGGGTACATTTCGGGAAGCGGACGGCATGGAAGATCTCCTCGGGTTGCGGCTTTCGATCGGGCTTCCGGACGGCACGCGGCATACGTTCGCCGTGAGCGGCGTGTACGATTGCAGCGGATGCCCGCAGACGATGAGCGGACAACACGGCGCCTGCTCGGGCGACGACAGGACGGATTGGCGGGGCACGTTTTTCGTGACGGAAAGCACATTCGATCTGGTCGCCTCCTCTCTGGGCGGGGCAGACGGCGTCTGGTTTGCGGGGGACCATGACCGGGCGACCGGCGCGGCGCTCGCGGCGTTTCTGAAGGAGAATCCTCTGTATCAGTCGTCGCTGTTTCTTCCCATTGTGCAGTACGGCGAGGACATTGCAACGCTGATCGGCTGGGTCGGCTCGTTCGGCGCGGTCCTGGTGGTCTTTTCCGCGTTGCTCTTCTATCAGCTCATCGCAATTTTGTTGGACGATAAGCGGCAGACGATCGGGGTGCTGCGCATGCTCGGGGCAAGGGCGCGCATCTGCATTCTGCTCGCGCTGACGGAGAGCCTTGTGTTCGGGATCGCCGTCGGCATAGCCGCCGCAGGCATCAGCGTGGCGTGCGTCCCGCTGCTCAACGTATTGCTGGCATCTTTGTTTCACGTCAGGGTCGCATTGGCGGGGTATCATATCCTTGCGCCGCTGTGCGTGTTCTTGCTCAGCGTCATCGTGGCGGGGCTGGCGGCGATCCTTCCGTCCCTGCGCATGATGCAAAAGTCCCCGATCGAACTGTGGCGTTCGCTGACGCAATAAATTCGGACAGAACGATGATGCCCCGCGCCGATCGGCGCGGGGCATCCGGGTATTTGGGCTCTATATCTCCTCCGGGCATTCTGTCCGATTGAGGTTCTGCACCGAAAATCGGTTGCGGAACCGTATGCGGGCGCGTTCGCACACGGCTGTGCAAAATTCGACTGCGACATCGTCGGCGGAAAGATCGAGGGGAAAGTCCTCGCGCGCGCCGTCCGGAAAGGCAATGGTCAGCCGGACGCAGAAATCGGGCGGCGGCATCTGCCTGTATCCGCGCATAACGCTTACAAGCCGTTCCGCACGCCGCTCGTAGCGCTGTGCGGCGCGCTCGTCAAAGGCGACGCCCACGATGCGCGGCACATGTTCCGCCGTGTAGTTGTCAGGGACGATGATATTCATGTCTCCGCACAGATACAGCCCGATCAGCCTGTCGGCAATGCGCCGCAGCCGATGGTAGAGGTGAAAATATTCCGCACAAAACGCCTTGTCCTGCGCGGTGTCTTCTGTTGAAAATGTGACCATGCTAAAATTATAGCACAAAAGGCATTGTATTTCAAGTAAGTCGCGGCTTGTTTGCGTCAGGCGCCACCGGCTCTGTCAGCGTATTGACGGTGAGTGCCAACAGGCGGTTTTCCCGGCGTGCCCGTCCGATCGTGGCTGCATTCACCCGCTCTCCCGCCTGCGCTATGAGCCGGCCCCTGTCGTCAAAGACGCTTCGCCGGACAACGCGTCCCAAAAGATTGGCGTGGTCGATGCGTACGGCACTCGCATCGGGCTGCGGCGCGGCGGTTCTCTTGGCGGGGATGGTCTGATTTTTGGGAGTACGTGGGGGCGTTTTTCGTACCACAGCGCCTGCGGCGCGGCGCTCTTTTTCGCTGGGATAGACGATGATCGTCTCGCCGATGGCTGCCCGTGCGACGGGGATCTTTTGTTCTCCTTGCGGCCCTCCCACAATGAGAAGGGGCGCCTCGCCCGTTTCGATGTCCGCGACCGTACCCAGTTCTTCCCCTGTACACAGATAGGCGATCCGCCCGACGGGGGAGGACTCTCCCGTCGGGGTGTTCAGCCTTTGCCGACCGACGATGACCGCGTCCGCGACGGACAGGACGGCGCTGGCGGGGAGAAAAAGCTCTTCTTCGTCCGCGTCGGCGCAAATAAGGCAGGCAATGCGGGAAAAACCGCGCGCAAAGCGCAGGGCCGTGACGTAGCCGAGGCGTTCTCCGGCGCGGGATAAAACAGGTTTACCGATAAAAGAAGACAGTTGCATGATGATCACCTCTGTCTTATTGTATGCGGTGCGATGCTGCAAGCAGAAAATTTTTTTATGGAAAAAGAAAATTTTTTGTCAAATCCGATGAAAAACGCTTGATAAATTTCTCTGACGGTGGTAGAATAAAAACTCGTTAGGGAGCTTGCTTCTGAATTTCATACTATTGGGGTGTCGCCAAGCGGTAAGGCAACGGACTCTGACTCCGTCATTCGTTGGTTCGAATCCAGCTACCCCAGCCACAGATACCATATATTGTATAAGGA
>CALVWM010000051.1 GCA_944367185.1 uncultured Clostridia bacterium
GTCGGCACACACGGTGGCGGAGGAGCTGCAATGAGAAAGACGTTTACGGGACTTATTTTGCGCCCGCATCAGAAGGAAAGCGCGCTGATCCGGCTGTGCGAAAAAAAGCTGCACGCCCCCTGCAGATATTTCAAGATCCTGAAAAAATCGCTGGACGCCCGCAACAAAGCGGACATCAGGTGGGTGTATTCGGTGGAGTGCGGCACGGAGCCCTATATGCCCCCGCCCCGCGTCTTTGAGCAGGTGCGGCGGCAGCCCAAAGTCGTCATCGCGGGAGCCGGTCCCGCGGGGCTGTTCTGCGCGCTGCGGCTTCTGGATCACGGCATCGCGCCCGTCATTTTAGAGCGCGGTAAGCGGGTAGAGGAGCGCGCCGCCGACGTGGAGAAATTTTTTGCGACGGGCGTGCTCGATCCTGCAAGCAACGTCCAGTTCGGCGAGGGCGGCGCGGGCACCTTTTCGGACGGCAAGCTCAACACCCAGACCAACGATCCGCGCAACCGCGACGTCCTCGAGACCTTTGTCAAATACGGTGCGCCCGCGGAGGTCGCCTACCTCGGCAAGCCTCACATCGGGAGCAAAAATCTGCGGACGGTGGTCGTGAATATGCGCCGCGCGATCGAGGCGCGGGGCGGGCAGTTCCGCTTTTCGAGCATGCTCACCGATGTGAAGATAAAAGACGGCAGGCTTGCAGGTATCTTCGTCAACGGCGAAGAGGAGGCGTGCGACGAGCTGGTGCTCGCCGTCGGACACAGTGCGCGCGATACCTTTGAGATGCTGCTTGCGCGCGGGTTCGCGATCGAACAGAAGGAGTTTGCCGTCGGCGTGCGCATCGAGCACCTGCAGGCGATGATCGGAAAATCGCAGTACGGTTCGGGCTACGCGGCGCTCCCCGCCGCCGACTATAAGCTCGTCTCTCATGCCTCGGAGCGCGCCGTGTTCACCTTCTGCATGTGTCCGGGCGGCGTGGTCGTGCCCGCCGCGAGTGAGGAAGGGGGCGTCGTCGTCAACGGCATGAGCGAATTTGAGCGCGACGGAAGAAACGCCAATTCTGCGCTCGTCGTACAGGTGCGGCGCTCCGACTTCGGCGGCGAGCATCCTCTGGCAGGCGTCGCCTTTCAGCGCAGGCTGGAGCGCGGTGCGTTCACCCTCGCGGGCGGCGGCTATAAGGCGCCCGTGCAGCTCGTGGGCGACTTCCTCGCGGACAGGGAGAGCTACTATTTCGGCGAGGTGCGCCCGACATATGCCCCCGCGACGGCGTTCGTCCCCATGCGCGCGCTCTTTCCCGCGGCGCTCACCGACGCGCTCAAAGCGGCGCTTCCGGACATGGACGCAAAACTTGCGGGGTTTGCCTCCTATGAGGCGGTCATGACGGGAGTGGAGTCGCGCACTTCCTCGCCCGTACGCATCGTACGCGGCGCGAAGGACATGCAGGCGGCAAATATCCTCGGCGTCTATCCCTGCGGCGAGGGCTGCGGTTATGCGGGCGGGATCACCTCTGCTGCGGCGGACGGCCTGCGCGTCGCAGAGACGCTTGCCGCGAAATATCTGTAAATAAGGCGTTGCGCCCGCCGTCAGCTCTGACGGCGGGCGCAACGCAAAAAACGCCAAGCTCAGTACGGCAAAGCAAAACGCACTCCTTGCGGGGTGCGTTTTGCTTTGAGAGAATATGAAAAAAATTGTGGAGAGTAGGCTTATGTGGTGTGCGGGGGGAGTTGTTTCCCGCTTTGTGCTTTTATCATACACCACCAAGGTGTAAACTTTGTGAAAGACGCATTAAAAGCGCATAAAATCGCCGACGGGATGATTTTTGACCGGCAGAGCCGTTTTGATACTTCTTCCATACCACATTTTTTGAGGTTTGTCAAGGGGTTGGGAAAAAATTGCGTCCTATTTTGCAAAAAAATGCAAACAAAAAATGAAAAATTTGTTCTTTCCCTTGTCAAAAGTTATTTTGTGTGGTACAATGTTTGCATCTTAAAAAGGGGGAACATCATGAAAGTCACCAAAAAACTCTTTGCGCTCTCCTTGGGCGCAGTGTTCGCGATCTCCGCGCTTGCGGCGTGCGGGCCAGGCGAGGCGGAGGGCAGCGAAGCAGCCGTTCACACCATTGTCTATGATAACCTCGGGGCAGGGTACGTGGACGAGGCGTCCACATCGCTCGAACTCAGCGACATCACCATCGTACAGGCGTACAATGCCTCCGGCAGCCGTGTGAGCGATGCTTCGACGATCGCAACCTATGAGGACGGCGTCGTAAGGGGTGTTTCGCAGGGGACGATCGTCTACCGCGATTCCAATGACAATCTCGGGCGCATCGAGGTCGTGCCCGCCTATATCACCGACCCGGGCGAGGATTTCCGGTACACCGGCAGCCCCAATGACTTTGCCGAGTACAACGAGAACGACCCCAATACGGTGCTGGGCCATACGCATGACCCGTCTCTCATCGAGACGACGGACTCCTCCGGCAGGGCGGTCTATTATATCTTCTCCTCCGGGTGGTCAGATCAGAGCACCTATTATAATCTGGACGGCGAGGCAGTCCGCACCTACGGCAACGCCATTCATGTCTCCTATGACGGCATGAAGACGTGGAGCTTCCTCGGCAGGACGTTCGACTATGCGACGCGCGATCAGGATTTCATCAACACCCGTTCGGGCGCGTGGCTGTACCGCGAGGGCGTCGACTCCACGACGACGGGCACGCCGACGACGCTCGGCACCGATGCGGCCTATTCGGAGGCCTCCGCAAGCTGGTGGGCGCCCGACATCGTGGCAAAGCCGGACGGCAGCGGCTACTGGCTGTACACCTGCGTCGTGGACGGCGCGGGCGACAGTTCGGGCATGCGCGTGGATAACACGGACAGCGATGACGGAAGAAATCCCCTTGTCTATGCGCGCGCCTGCATTTTGTTGTATGAGTCGGACTCGCTCCTGCCCGGTTCCTTCACGCCGGTGCTGGATGAGAGCGGCGATCCCGTCGTTCTGATGCAGTCCTCCATTCTGCGCGGCGAGACCGTGCGCGACGTCAACGGCATCGACCCGCAGATCATCTACGATACCGAGGGCAATATGTACATGGCGTACGGCTCCTTCGGCTCGGGCAACTATATGATCGAGCTCGATCCGGAGACGGGACTCAGAAAGGACGGCATGGGCTGGCAGTCGCATACCGACATCCGCAACTGGATCGAAAACGACATCCAGGATCTCTATAACGCCGTCGACGGGACGGAGGGTGCGCATGAAGAGGACGGCAAGTCCATCGGCTGGACGCACAGCTACTATGGCACCAACCTCTCCAAGGCGAACATGGAGGCGCCCGTCCTTGCCCGTCACGACAACGTGACCATCATGGATGAGAACGAGAATATCCTTGAAGAGGGCAAGACCTATTACTACACGATGCACTCCTATGACGGTCTTGCGGACAACTACCAGATGTGGGGCGGCAGGAGCGAGAGTGTCTGGGGCGTGTACAAGTCCACGACGGGCGGCATCGTCTATAACGTCGGCGCCGGCAATGGCGCCAACGAGGGCAACAAGTATATGGGCGCCTTCACCTGGCACAACAAGAGCGAGTCGAGCACGGAGTACGACTTCATCCTGCCCGGGCACAACGACCTGTTCACCAATTCCGCGGGGACGTCCGTCACGGCGTATATCCTGCGCCAGGGCGGACAGACGGGTGTGTTCCTCACGCAGATCCACCAGTACTATCTCAACAGCTACGGCGAGATCGTCATCAATCCCAACCGCTATGCGGGCGAGAGCGACCGTCCCGTCTCGGCGGAAGAGCTGTTCGCCTATACCGACGGCGGCAAGTTCAAGATGGTCGTCTCGATCAACCAGCGCGATACGGACAGCGGCTTCAATGCGGTGAACACCTCGCGCGACGTCACGCTCGAGCAGAGCGCGGACGATCCGAACAGCGGCGCGATCTATGACGGCGCGACCACGGCGTCCACGCAGATCGGAACCTGGAAGATGTACGGCAACGGCTATATCAAGTTCACGTTTACCGAGACGCTCAAGGGTACGGGCGGCAGAGACAGCGGCGAGACCGTCTATTACGGCGTCGTACGCAACGCTTGGCTTGCCGACCAGAACAGGTCCGGTTTCACGATCACCTGCCTCGGACAGACGGAGGGCAACGTCCGCAGCATGAGCATGTTCATGAACAACTACTCTACGATCACGGGCGATGGCCTTGTCGGCTGAGAGAAGGCGCAATGACCGAAGGCTCCGCGGCAAGCGGAGCCTTTTTGTCAATTTTTTCGCCGTCACATCTTGCATTCCGCCTGCAAGTGGAGTATAATACGTCGTGGGGGGTATGACATCATGTACGATAAAAAATACTTAGAACGCTTATCCATTCAGTTTCCGACTGCGGCAGACGCGGCGACGGAGATCATCAATCTCTCCTCGGCGCTCAATCTGCCCAAGGGCACGGAGCACTTCATCACGGATATCCACGGGGAATACGAGCCGTTTTTGCACATCTTGAAGAATGGCTCGGGGTCCATCCGCAAAAAGATCGAGGAGGAGTTCAAGGGCTCGCTTTCCATGAAGGAGAAGAAGTCCTTGGCGACGCTCATCTACTATCCCGAGCAGAAACTCGCGCAGATCGAGTCGACGGAGGAGGATCTGGACGACTGGTACAAGACGACGATCTATCGCCTTGTGCGCGTCAACCGACGCATTGCCTCCAAGTACACCCGTTCGCGCGTCAGGAAGGAGCTTCCGCGCGACTACGCCTATATCATCGAGGAACTTTTGAGCGAGAAAGAGGAGGTCGAGGACAAGGAGGCGTACTACAACGGGATCATCTCTGCGATCATCTCCACCAAGCGGGCGCGGCACTTTGTCATCGCCTTCTGCAACCTCATTCAGCGCCTTGCGGTCGACCGCATCCACATTTTGGGCGATCTGTTTGACCGCGGTCCGGGCGCGCATATCATTCTGGATACCCTTTTAGGCTTTGACAACGTCGATTTCCAGTGGGGCAATCACGACATCTGCTGGATGGGCGCGGCGAGCGGGAGCCTCGCGTGCATCGCGTCCGTCGTGCGCATCTCGGCAAAGTACGGCAATTTCAATACGGTGGAGAACGGGTACGGCATCAACCTGCTGCCCCTTGCCAAGTTTGCGCTCGATACCTATGCGGGCGATCCCTGCAACTGCTTTGCCATCAACGGCTCGCAGAGCTACGAGCCATACGATCCGGACATGGACCGCAAGATCCACAAGGCGATCACGATCATCCTCTTTAAGCTGGAAGGTCAGCTCATCGCGCGCCATCCCGAATACAACATGGAGCAGCGCCGCCTGCTGGACAAGATCGACTTCGAGAATGGGACGGTCACGATCGACGGAAAGGCGTATGCCCTGGAGGACACCAACTTCCCGACCATCGACCCCAAGGATCCCTACCGTCTGTCGGCGGGGGAGGAGATGGTCATGAAGAAGCTGCGCTACGCCTTCGTCAACAGCGAAAAGCTGCGCCGTCACGTCTCCTACCTCTTCAACCGCGGCAGCATGTACCGCACCTGCAACGGCAATCTGCTTTACCACGGCTGCGTGCCGCTGGAGGAGGACGGGTCGTTTAAAAAAGTGCAGGTCGGCGACAAGTGGTTCAGCGGCAGGGCGCTGTTTGAGGAGCTGGAGAGCTGGGCGCGCAAGGGCTACTACCTTGCCGACGGCGACGAAAAGCGCTTCGGGCAGGACACCATGTGGTTCATGTGGGCGAACGAAAATTCCCCGCTCTACGGCAAGGAGCGCATGACCACGTTCGAGCGCTATTTCGTCAAGGACACCGCCTGCTATTACGAGGCGAAGAACTCCTACTACAGCTATCTCAACGACGATAACGTCATCTCCGCCATCCTCACCGAGTTCGGGCTGGATCCCGCGTCACCCGCCTCGCACATCATCAACGGACACATGCCCGTGCACTTAAAGAGCGGCGAAACGCCCATCAAGTGCGGCGGAAGACTGCTGATGATCGACGGAGGCATGTCCCGACCCTATCAGCGCGAGACGGGCATTGCGGGCTATACGCTCATCGGCAACTCCTATGGCATGCGCCTCGTCGCTTACGAGCCCTTCCGCTCGGCAGAGGACGCCATCCGCAGCGAGAGCGATATTCACTCCGTCACCGAGGTCGTGCAAAAGACCAATTACCGCCTGTCCATCCGCGATACGGATGACGGCAAGCGCATGCAGGAGACCATTGACGAGCTGACCGATTTGCTGGAGGCGTACCGTCTGGGCGTCATCCGCGAGCCGCACTGACCGTCGTCGGCGCACTGCATTGTCACAAGGAACGATCCTCCCGCAAACCCTGTTTGCGGGAATTTTCAAAAAGGGGAATGGTATGAAAGTTGTCATCATCGGAGGGGTCGCGGGCGGCGCGACCGCCGCGGCGCGCATCCGCCGTCTTAATGAGCGTGCCGAGATCGTCATGCTCGAGCGCACGGGGTATGTCTCCTACGCCAACTGCGGGCTGCCCTACTATGTGGGCGGCACGATCGCGGACGAGGAGGATCTGACCCTGCAGACGCCGCAGTCCTTCTATGCGCGCTACCGCGTGGATGCGCGCGTCGGACACGAGGCGATCGCCATCGACCGTGCGGGCAAGACGGTCACGGTACGCGAACTTGCCACGGGAAGAACGTATGAGGAGACCTACGATAAGCTCCTGCTCGCGCCCGGGGCAAAGCCCGTCCTGCCGCCCGCCGCACAGACGGAAGATCGTCGCGTCTTTACCCTGCGCACGGTGGAAGATACCTTCGCCATGCACGACTACGTCGTCGGGCAAAAGCCTCAGACGGCGGTCGTCGTGGGCAGCGGGTTCATCGGGCTGGAAACGGCGGAAAACCTCGCGGGTCGCGGCGTGCATGTCACGCTCATCCAGCGCGGCGGGCAGGTGCTCGCGCCGCTCGATGCGGACATGGCGTGCTTCCTGCACGCGGAGCTGGTCAGAAACGGCGTCGACCTGCGCCTCAGCACCCCTTTCGAGGGGCTTGAGACGGGGGAAAAGGTGCGCGTCCTCACGAGCCGCGGCGCGATCGAGGCGGACATGGCGGTCATCGCGCTGGGCGTTGTCCCCGATACGGCGCTCGCCAAAGAGGCGGGCCTCGAACTGGGACAGAAGGGGAGCATCGTCACCGATGCGCACATGCGCACGTCCGACCCCGATATTTACGCGGCGGGCGACGCGGTGGAGGTGCGGCACTTCGTCACGGGCGCAAAGACACTCATCGCGCTTGCCGGCCCCGCCAACAAGCAGGGGCGCATCGCGGCGGACAATCTCTGCGGCGGAAACAGCGAATACCGTGGCTCGCAGGGCTCGTCTGTCGTCAAGGTGTTCTCCCTCACGGCGGCGGCGACGGGCATCAACGAAAAGACGGCGCGCGCCGCAGGGCTCGATTATGACAAGGTCGTGCTCTCGCCCGCAAGCCATGCGACCTACTACCCCGGGGCGCAGGTCATGACGATGAAGGTGCTTTTCGAGCGCGGCTCGCTCCGCCTGCTGGGCGCGCAGATCGTCGGCGGCGCGGGAGTGGATAAGCGCATTGACGTGCTCGCGACCGCCATCCGCGCGGGGCTGACGGCGGATCTGCTCAAGGACCTCGACCTCGCCTATGCGCCGCCCTATTCCTCGGCGAAGGACCCCGTCAACATGGCGGGCTACCTCATCGACAACCTCGTCGCGGGCAGGGTCAAGCAGTTCCATTTTGAGGACGTCGCCTCGCTTCCCAAGGACGGCAGCGTGACGCTGCTCGATACGCGCACGCCCTTTGAATACGCGCGCGGGCATGCCGAGGGCTTTGTCAATATTCCCGTGGACGACCTGCGCGGGCGGCTCGGGGAATTGGATAAGGCAAAACCTGTGTATGTCATGTGCCAGAGCGGGCTGAGGAGCTATCTCGCCTGCCGCATTCTCACGCAGAACGGGTGTGAGTGTTACAACTTCTCGGGCGGATATCGTTTCTACGCCGCCAATGCAAGAAAGTTTTGAGTGACATAAGAAAAAAGGGCGCGCCGCCGCGGAACACTCCGCGGCGGCGCGCCTTTGTGTCATCAAACATTATTTGCGGCATGCCGCGTAAAAATGCAGGCTTCAGACAAACAGCGTTTCATGTTCTCCCGTATGCCTGCCGGTAAGGGCATTGTACAGGTCGTTGGCGCGCACGTCCGTCTGAAAACAGGCGAGCGCCTCCTTTCTGAGCGTAAAGGCGTCGCTCTTGCGCACGACGGGCGGAAATTTTCCCTTTGCCAGCGAGGAGAGGATCTCCTCCTGCCTTGCCTTTCTCACGGCGAGGGTGCGGCAGTAGAGGGGGGCTTCCAGATAGCTGCGAACGTCCTCCCGCGTCAGGCGCAGAAAGTTCTGCGCGAGGATGCGGCGGATGCGCGCCGCGGTGTACCGCTTGGAGACCACCTTGGGCAGAAGCTCTTCGTAGACGGGATTGGTGCGCGCCATTGCGCGGATGCGGTTCTCCAGCCCCTCCGAACAGTCCGGGCATTGCGCGATTGCCGCGTCGTCCGCCGCAAGAAATGCGCACAATGCCGCCGTGCCGTATGGCAGGGGCTGATAGTCTTGTGCCGCCGCGTAGACGTGGGATGGCAGGTTAGGCCTCAGCGCCTTCTGCGCCTTGCGGGAGCGGTCTGCGAGCGTCGCGCGCAGCGCCGTCGCGGAGGAATAATCTGGCAAAAGCGTGCTGTCTGAATAGCCGCCGCCGATGCGGGGAATGGGCAGCGGCGCGATGTCCGCCCTCTGCGCAAGAATGGCGCGGCAGTACTCCGTTCCCAGAATGTTGTTGGGCGAGGAGAGGAGCGCTTCGTCCACGTCCGCGCCCGTTGCGAGCAGCGCCGCGTTGCGCGCGCGGATATAGCTTGTCCCGTCCTTCATGTTCTCCTTGAGCGCCGCGCGGAATTGCTTGGGCTCGTTGAGCGACGCCTGCGCCGTCCTTAAAAAGGCGTCCTTATCTCCGCTCTCGCAGCCGAAGGCAAGTACCTTGACGTCGGGCAGCGAGGAGAGGATGTGCACCGCGCCCTGCGCGAACAGCTCGGCGGGCGCGACGGCGAAGGCGGCGGGCAGCTCTAAGACGACGTCCGCGCCCCCTTCGATGGCGTGCCGCGCACGCTCATACTTGTGAAAGACGGCGGGCTCGCCGCGCTGGGTAAAATTCCCGCTCATGATGCACAGGATGCCGTCGCACCCGGAAAGCTCCCGCGCGCGCTCCAGTTGGTACTTATGTCCGTTGTGAAAGGGGTTATATTCGCAAATCACCGCACAAAAATTCATATTTTTTCCCTTTGTGACCTTTACAAGCACCCGAAAAAGGTGTATAATATGACAGTAATCTCGTGTAATACCATTATACACGATTTTCTGAAAAAGATAAAGAGGTCGGAGGAGAAAAATCATGGCGAATTTCGTGAGACAATTGAAACAGCTCGGCAGAAAGATCGTCGAGTCCGGTTCCATTGTGGACGATCTGAAGAAGCGCGCAGGCGAAAAGAAGCGCAAGATCGTCCTTTGCGAGGGGGAAGATCAGCGCGTCGTCGAGGCGGCGCTGCGTTGCACCGAGGACGAGGTCGCAAATATCGTCCTTCTCGGCAATGCCGAGCAGATCAAGGCAAAGAATCCCGAAGCGGACTTCACGGGCATCGAGATCATCGATCCCGTCCAGTCGCCCAAGCTGGAGGAGTATGCAAACCTTCTTTATGAACTTCGCAAGGCGAAGGGCATGACGGAGGAACAGGCAAAGGAGCAGGCAAAGGATGCAACCTTCTTCGGCGCACTCATGCTCAAGAGCGGGGATGTGGACGGGCTCGTCTCGGGCGCGTGCCACTCCACGGCGAACACGCTGCGCCCCGGACTTCAGATCATCAAGACGGCGCCCGGCGTCAAGTCGGTCTCCAGCTTCAACATGATGATCGCGCCTGCAGGCGGCAACAAGTACATGGATGGGGACGTCATCTTCTTTGCGGACTGCGGTCTCAACCCCACCTACACGGCGGAAGGGCTTGCGGAGTGCGCCATTGCAACGGCAAAGAGCGCTAAAGAGATCGCGGGGCTCGATCCCAAGGTCGCCATGCTCTCCTTCTCCACCAAGGGCAGCGCAAAGCATGACAACGTCACCCTCGTGCAGGAGGCGACGCGCATCGCCAAGGAGCAGGCGCCCGAGCTTGCGCTCGATGGCGAGCTGCAATTCGATGCGGCGATCGTACCCGAAGTCGCGGCGCTCAAGGCGCCCGGTTCCCCGGTCGCAGGGCACGCCAACGTGTTCATCTTCCCCGATCTGCAGGCGGGCAATATCGGCTACAAGATCGCCGAGCGTCTGGGCGGCTTCCAGGCGGTAGGTCCCATCTGCCAGGGATTTGCAAAACCTCTCAACGACCTCTCCCGCGGCTGCAAGGCGTCCGATATCGTCCTTGCCGTCGCCATCACCGCGCTTCAGGTGCGTGACTAAACTTTACGCAGGAGTACGACATGAAAATTCTGGTCATCAACGCAGGCAGTTCTTCGCTGAAATATCAGCTCATCAACATCGAGACGGAGGAAGTCCTCGCAAAGGGCAACGTCGAGCGCATCGGGATCAAGGGCGGCTGCCTCACCCATAAGGCGCTGGGCAAGACCTTTGTTATCGAGAAGGAGATCGCGGATCACACCGAAGCCATTCAGCTTGTCCTGAACGAGCTCATCGACGGCGAGGCGGGCGTCATCAAGTCGATGGACGAGATCGACGCCGTCGGACATCGCGTCGTCGCTTCGGGCGAGGCGTTCAAGCAGACCACGCTCGTCACCGACGAGGTCATGAAGACGATGGACGAGATCGCCGAACTTGCGCCGCTGCACAATCCGGCGGCGATCAAGGGCGTCAACGCCTGCCGCGCGGTCATGCCCGATAAGAAAATGGCGCTCGTCTTTGATACCTCCTTCCATGCGACCATGCCCGACTATGCGTACCTGTACGCGATCGACTACGACGATTACAAGACCTATCAGGTGCGCCGCTACGGCGCGCACGGCACGTCGCACAAGTTCGTCTCGCAGGCGGCGGCGGAATACCTCGGAAAGAAGCCCGAAGAGCTCAAGATCATCACCTGCCACCTGGGCAACGGCTCGTCCATCTCCGCGGTGGACGGCGGCAAGTGCATCGATACCTCGATGGGCTTCACGCCCCTTGCCGGCGTTCCGATGGGGACGCGCAGCGGCGACATCGATCCTGCGGCGCTGGAGTTTTTGTGCACCAAGAAGGGCATGAACATCCACGAAGGGCTCACTTACCTCAATAAAAAATGCGGCATGCTCGGCGTTTCGGGCGTTTCATCGGACTATCGCGATCTTACAGCCGCGGCAAAAGAGGGCAACTATCGTGCGCAGCTTGCGCTCAATATGTTCTGCTATGACTGCAAGAAGTATATCGGCTCCTACATGGCGGCGCTGGGCGGGCTGGACGTCATCGTCTTTACGGCGGGCGTCGGCGAGAATACGCCCTTCATCCGTCACGATATCCTCGCCGGACTGGAAGCGTTCGGCATCGAGGTGGACGACGAGAAGAACAACTACAAAAACGACGGCGCGATCCACGAGATCTCCAAGGACTCCTCGCGCGTCAAGGTGCTCGTCATTCCCACCAACGAAGAGCTGGTCATCGCCCGCGAGACGGCGGCGCTCGTCTGAGTGCAAAATTTATAAAATATTGCAATTTGCCGCCTAAAAAAGATTGACAAAGGCGGCAAAATTTCCTATACTTTTATAAGTCAATGATTCCCGAAATAGACGTCCGCGGCTGTATCGCGAAAAAAATGTCGGAGGGTTCGCTCGATTTTGACTTTGAGGCGGACGAAACTCTCCTCGATATCCCCTTCGTGAAGTTTGCGGGTCCCGTTCGGGCGGCGCTTGCCTATACCGTTCTCGATGATTTCTCCGTCGAGGTGCGGGGCGAGATCGCCTTTACTCTGCTGGGTGCGTGCTCCAGGTGCTTAAAAGAGGCAAAGCAGGAGATCGTCTGCCGGGCAGAGGGCTTGTTTGAACGGGGCGAGGGTGACGGCGAGACTTACGGATATCGGAACGGCAAAGTGGATCTTAATGAGTTCCTGCGCGATTCGGTGATGTTTGCGCTTCCGCCGCGGCTTCTTTGCGAGGCGTGCGAGCAATGGGAAAATGAATAACGAAGAGGTGAGATAAATGGCAGTCCCCAAGACAAAGCAGTCGAAGAGCAGAACGAACAAGCGTTTTGCCAACTACAAGGCGACGGCGGCTACGCTCGTAGAGTGCCCTCATTGCCACGAGCTGAAAGTTGCGCACCGCGTCTGCAAGAATTGCGGCTACTATGACGGCAAGGAAGTCGTTGCGCAGGAAGAAGCAAAGTAAGATTAGATCAAAGCGGGCTGTTTTCAAGCCCGCTTTTTGCATGCGAAAAATCGGGTAAGCTGTTCCGTGCCCGCCGCCCCGCGCTTTGCGCGGGGCGGCGGGCGTTGGAATATCAAGGCATAGACAGGCAACGGCGGCGGGCAAGGAATTTCCGAGAAAATTTTTGCCAAAGGGGTGTACGCGGCGCGTCATTTGTGATATACTGTCTGTAATCGAAAGGGAAAATTTTTCCCGATCAGGAGGAAGATGATGGATCCCAAGGCATTTTACAATCTCTCTTACGGCGTGTATCTTTGTTCGAGCTGGGACGAGGGGCGTCCCGTCGGCTGCGTGGCGAACAGTGCGATGCAGATCACGTCCAATCCTGCGACGCTCGCCGTCTCGCTCAACCACGATAACTACACCAATGCCTGCGTGAAAAAGACGGGCTATTTTGCGATCGCCATTCTTGCGGAGGACAGCAGCCCGCTTCTCATCGGCAAGTTCGGCTTTTTCAGCTCCAAGGAAAGGAACAAGTTTGCGGAGGAGTTCCCCTATGCGGTGCGCGGCAAACTTCCCGTCGTCGACGACTGTCTCTCGTGGATCTCCTGCAAGGTCATCGACACGATGGAGACGGCGACGCACACCGTCTTTTTGGGCGAGGTCATCGACGCGGGCGTGCTGCGTCAGGGCGCGCCGATGACGTACGCCTACTATCACAAGGAACTCAAGGGAAAGACCTCTCCGAAGGCGCCCACCTATATTGCCGAGGAGAAGCAGTCGGCGCAGTATGTCTGCAAGGTCTGCGGCTATGTGTACAGCGGCGCGACGCCCTTTGAAGAGCTTCCCGACGACTGGGTCTGTCCCGTCTGCGGCGTCCCGAAATCGCAGTTTGAAAAGCGGTAATGTGGATCGGAAAAGAGGAGAAAGAGGAGTATCTTGACTGCTCCGTCCGCGGACTTCGGCTGAAGTTTTTCGCGGGACTGACCGAGGCGGAACGGAACGCCTGCAAGTCGTTCGCCGACTGGCTGCGGAGATATTATTTTTTTTCCGATCAGAGTCTATGTCTGCCTCGTTCCGCAGAAAGCATTTTATCATCCCGACGACGGGCATATTTACTATGGTGTATTCTACTCCGGCGAAGCGGGAAAGCGGAAGATCTATCCGCGCATCTGCATCGCCGCGCGTGCACAGACGCCTAAGGCACAGGAGGATGTGCTGCTGGCAATGGCGCACGAACTGACGCATTATTTTCAATGGTATTTTTTGGAGGATGAAGCGCGTACGGACAGGAGTCTGGAAGTGGAAGCGGGCAAGTGGGCGCGCTACCTCGTGGCGGAATATCTCTCAGAAAAGGGGACAAAACTGTATCGGGAATAAAAACGGCGCGTGCGCCGTTTTTTTATGCCGAAATGCTTGACAAAAGTACCCCATGGGGGTATAATACAGATACCCCATGGGGGTAATTGCAGGAGGAAACGCATGGAACATTGCGAAGGGTGTGCGGCGCACTATAAACACACGCCGCGCGACGAGGGGGAGATCAAGGGGCTCGTCAATCGGCTCAACCGTATCGTGGGGCAGCTGAACGGCATCAAGAAGATGGTCGAGGAAAACCGCTATTGCGGCGAGGTCCTCGTGCAGGTGTCCGCCGTCGAGAGCGCCGTGCGCGCGTTCGGTTATCAGATTCTGGAGGAGCACCTCGCGACCTGCGTCAGCGAAAAGATCAGGGCGGGCGATGAGAGCATCGTCGCCGAAACGGTGGAACTCATCAAAAAGCTCAATTGAAGAAAGGGGATGCCCACACGGGTGCGGCGGTTCAATAGGGCGCGCGGCGGCGCGACCGCGCCGCCGCGCGCAGGCAGTCGGCAGGCATC
>CALVWM010000052.1 GCA_944367185.1 uncultured Clostridia bacterium
GTCTCCAGCATGCCGATGGGCAGCGACTCGCCCTCTAAAATTTTCAGCGTGCCCTCAGTGAGCAGAAAGCCCGCGGGCGAGCCGATCTTGACGATGTCCGCGCAGCCCGTGTCCAGGTTGACCGCCGCCAGGTCGAGACAGGAGAAGGTCTCGTCGGCGGAGAAGGCGATCAGGCTGTTGACGGTCGCAAGCACCGTCTCGGAGGGCATCTTGGTCTTGTAGAAGCTCTCCAGAAGAGAGAGCGTGCGCGCCGAGACGTCGCGCGCTGAAGCCCCGCTGCCCATGCCGTCCGAGAGCGCCACGAGAAATCTGCGCTCGTCGATCTTGAGAATGGAGTGGGTGTCGCCGCTTGCCGTCTCTCCCGCCTTGGGGCAGGCGGCAAGCCCGAACGCGGCGTCGTAGCGCGGCTTCTTGGTCAGGATGAAGCAGGCGCGCTCGTGCGTGAGCGGCAGTTTTTCGGAGAGCGCCAGCGGCACGCCCAGCGCCTCGCTCGCCACGGCGCACACCTTCTTTGCGGGGACGCTCTCCGAGAGCGTCATGCTCACGGTGAGTGTGTCGTCCTCGCCGTAGACGAAGATCTCCGAACTCAAAATGCCCCGCTCCTGCAGGGCGCGCGCAAGCACGTCCTCCCCGCCCGAGACCGCGTACTCCTCGCTCTCCCGCAGGGCGATGTCCTTTAAGATTTCGCTGATGCCGTGCGCCTGTTTGGCGAGCAGTTCCCGCCCCGCGCGCGCCGTGTCCATGGCGGCGGAGACGCGGCAATAGTCCACCAGCTCCTTGTTGAGCGCGAACAGCACGCCTGCCACGTTGGAGCAGTGCTTGGCGAGCTCGGCGGGCAGGTCGATGAGGTTGACTTTGCCCTTGGCGCGCCCCACGCGCACGAGGCGCAGAAAGCTCTCGCCGAGGTCGGCGCGCGAACAGGAGGCGTAGGACGTGCAGCTCGCGCACAGGGTCGAGGTGATCTTGCGCGCGATGCGCCTGTCCGCGTCCTCCGTCGTCTCGGGAATGAGGAAGGAGCTTTCGATCTCGCGGAAGAGGGCGGAGACCTCGTAGAGCTGCTCGCCCACGGCGCGGCGGTTGCGGTTGACGGCGATGCGCGGCAGGACGCGCTCACGGTAGAAGAGCAGGCTGCGCTTGGCGCGCATCATCAGCCGTTCGGGCAGCAGCGCTAAAACGAGCGCGGGCAGCACACAGGCGAGGACGGTGAGCGAAATGGTGACGGCGTCCTGTGTGTACAGTCCCAAAAAGTACTGTACGGCGAGGAAGATCAGCGTCATCGCGAGGGCGGCGGCGATGCGCCCGTAGGCGTGCAGCAAAAGCGCGGCGCAGGCGTACAGCGCATAGAGCGCGACGGGCAGAAAGGAGACTTCATAGACGCATGCGGGCAGCGCGAGCGCGACGGCAAACGGCACGGCGGCGGCATTGCCCGTCAGTACGACGGCGGCAAGCAAAAGCGTGAGCGTGACGCCCGTGTAGGCGATCTGCCCCAGCCCCGCGTACAGGCCCATGCCCAGAAAGAGCCATAGAAGCCCGATCTGCGCCAGCTCTGCGCCCGAAAGACGGCAGCGGAACACGCGGAATAAAAGCGCGCGCATGCCGCCCTCCGCGAGGAGCGCGGCGAGCAGGAGGAAGAGCGCGAGGATGCACTTCTGCGCGATGACGGGGATGGGAAAGAGCGCGTATCCCGTGTGCGGGAACAAAAAGATGAAAGGGAGTTGGGCGACGGCGGCGTAGGCGATGCGCTCGGGTCCCGGTTCGCGGTGGAAGGAGCGCGAGAGGACAAAGGCGAGCATTAAAATGACGCCCTGCGCCGCCATGGCGAGCGTCGCCTCCCAGGAAAGCGCCGCGACCGACGAGAGCAGGTATGCGCATGCCACGGCATAGGGGTTGCGCCCGCAGACGAGCGCGGCGTACAGCAACAAAAAGGCAACGGGCTCGCGCTGGGGCAGCGCGAGATTGACAAGCACCATCGCGACCGCGAGCGCGCAAAAAAACAGGACGCTGCGGGGCGTCGGCAATCGGAACATTCGGCGCATAGGGACCTCACGTGTTTTTTCACAACAGTATAAAGGAGTGCGCCGCGCGAATTCTCACGAAGCTCGTCGGGCATGGTCGAAGATTGCCCCGTGCGACCCGATCGGACAGGCTTCGCCCTTTTCGTCCTTTGTTTGCGAACTCCGCTGCGGGCCTAAAGCGCAAAAGTTGTTTTTGGCGCCCCGCGCCGTCGCAAAAAATGCGCGGCGCGGGGCGCAGAGGCAAAAACTTCCGTGCAGGCTGCCATTTTTTACAAGCCTGAGACATTTTTGTGTAAAAAAATATAGATGTGCATGCTATACTCCTCATGTTTGATGATAAAAGGAGTATATATGGTATGAAAAAAACATCTTGTTGTTTGATCGCCGCCGCCATGGGCATCTCGCTCATCGCATCGGCATACCCGGTCGCGGCAAGCGCGGCGGAAGCCGCAGGCACGCCCTACGATGCAAGCGGGGCATATGACGTCACCGTCGAGCATGTCGTCATCGATCAGGTGTTCGGCGCGTCGGACGATGCGGAAGTGGTCAGTCACAGCTTTATCGAGCTGTATAACCCCACGGGGGAGAGCGTCTCGCTGGACGGCTGGTATCTCTACTACAAGTCCAGCCCGGACGGAGACGATAACGGCGCATGGCAGGAGCTTGCCCTCTCGGGCAGCATCGGCGCGGAGGGGCATTTCCTCGTCCGCTGTGGCGCGGTAGACTCTGTCGCGGCGGGCGCCTACCTCATTCCCGAAGGGGATATGGAATGGGACGTGCAGCTGCACAACAAGGGCGTGACCGTCGCGCTCTTCTCCTGCGAGGCGGAGCCGGGCGATACGTTTGCGGGCGCGGTGACGGATGAGAACCGTCCCGCGGGCTACGTGGACGTGCTCGCCGCGCAGGGCAACGATACGGAGGATGCGCAGATCCCGCCCGTCTATGAGGGCGGCTATGAAGATATCCAGTCCAAGAAAAAGGCGATCGTGCGCAACGACCACGCCGATACGGATAACAACGCCGAGGATTCGTCCGATCTGGACTACTCCGAGGTGACGCCCGCAGATGTCCCCGTGCAGAACAGCAAAGGGGAGACCATCTCCGCGCAGGCGAGCTACGTCGTCAAAGAGGACGGCTTCACGGCGGATGCGGCGCTCTCGGCAAACAAGGCGGGCGGCATCACGCTGGGCGAGGCGAATGCGGACGGCGGCGTCGCGGAGATCGTCGCGTACAACGCCGACAACGGCAAGGCGTACGTCGTCAACGGCGCGCAGTCACAGCTCAACGTGTTCGACGTCAACGAGGACGGCTCCTTCGGCGCGGCGCTGTCGCTCGACATCGCGCAGCTCATGCAGGAAGAGGATGCGGCCTTTGCATACGGCGACATGACAAGCGTCGCGGTGGATGCGGGAAACGACCGCATCGCCGTCGCGCTGCAGGAGGCGGACTACACCAAGCCCGGCCGCGTCGCCGTCCTGAATTATGACAACGAAATCACGGCAGTCTACACGACAGGTGTGCAGCCGGACATGATCACCTTCAGCGAGGACGGCAGATACATTCTCACCGCCGACGAGGGGGAGCCGCGCGAGGGCTATGGCGATGGCACCGTCGACCCCGCTGGCTCCGTGACCGTCATCGATACGCAGGCAACGGAGAACGCGGTCAGAATCGCGACCTTTGCGCAGTTTGACGCGACGCAGCTCGCTGCGGCGGGCGTCGTTTTCAACGATCCCGACGGCGACGGCACGCCGCTTGCCGCAGAAAACGATCTGGAGCCCGAGTACATCGCAGTGAGCGGCAATACTGCATATGTTGCATTGCAGGAGGCGAACGCGATCGCCGTGCTCGACATCACCGCGGGTGCGTTTACGTCTGTCGAGCCGCTCGGATTCAAAGATTACAGCCTTGCGGAGAACGCGGTCGACCTCGATGATTCGGACGGGGACTATCTGCCCAAGACGTATGCAAATACCTACGGCGTATATATGCCCGACGGCATCTCTGTGTACGAGGCGGACGGCAAGACGTACCTGCTCACCGCCAACGAGGGCGACGCGCGAGAGTGGGGCGACTTTACCGATGAGGAAAAGCGCAATATCACCTCGGCGGACGGCGCGGTCACGGCGGAAAAGGTGCGCGTGCTGGACAATACGGTCAAGGTCGGCCTCGGCGACGGAAACTACCTGTACGGCGCGCGTTCGTTCAGCATCTTCGAGGTCGGCGCGGACGGGCTCACCCTCGTCTATGACAGCGCAAACGCGTTTGAGGCGCTGACCTGGGAATTTTTGCCCGAATATTACAATGTCTCTAACGATGATCTGGAGCTTGAGAGCCGCACGGCAAAGAAGGGGACGGAGCCCGAGGCGGTCACGGTGGCACAGATCGGCGGCAGGGCGTATGCCTTCATCGCGCTCGAGCGCATCGGCGGCATCATGATCTATGACATCACCGACCCCGCGGCGGCAACGTATGTCAACTATGTCAACACGCGCGACTTCAACGGCGCAACGACGGGCGACGTGGCGCCCGAAGGGCTCGCCGTCATCGAAAACGGCGACAGCGCATACCTGCTCGCGGCGTTCGAGGTCTCTGGTACGGTCGCATCCTATGAGATCGCTGCTGAAAATACGCAGCCTGAACCCGAACCTACCCCCGATCCGGAACCGACGCCCGACCCTGAACCCGAGCCCGAGGAGCCGGATGCCGAAGAACCTTCTCCCGCGCCTGAAGAGGGTACCGAGGAGGGCGGTTTGGACGGCGGCACGATCGGCTGGATCGTCGGCGGATGTATTGCGGCAGTCGTCGTCATCGCGATCGTTGTGGTCGTTCTGGTGCGCAAAAAGAAATAACTTTTATTTCGCGCAGGCGTTTTCCTCCTGACGTAACCCGTCGGCGGAATGAAAAAGCGCGCCGCCAAAGACCGATCGGTCTTTGGCGGCGCGTTTTGTTATTTTTGTTATGCGGGCAGGCGGCTTCTCCGGCGCGGGAAGCTGCTGTGCCGAAACGGTTTCCGGTCGGACGGCACGGGTTTGGCTGCGCCCGCGGCACATTTCAAATTGTGCGGAAAAGCGTTCGCGATTTCGGTTGGCTGCGCTTCAAAAACAGCGCGGTGTCCTCGGTCGGCCGTGCATTAAAAGCGTTTGCGGCGTACCTCAGCCGATCTTGTCGAAAAAATGCCCGCGGTGTCCTCGGTCGGTTACGCCTCAAAAGCAACACGCTCTCCTCGGCCGATCTTGCCGAAAAGCAAATGCGGCGCGCCGGGTCGGTTGCGTACAAAAAGTTACCCCCGCGCAACCGCACGGGGGAGTGTTTGCAAATTCAGTTGTCTTTCGGGCAGAGATCTTCCCGCTTCCTGCCTCGTACGTCCATACGTTGCGGCACGTTCCTGCTTGCAAGTGATCGGATGCCACCGGTCGCAACCTTTCTCCCGCTCGCCGACGCGCTTTTCACGCAAACTTACCGGTATCGGTCCTTGTGATCGGTTTGTCAGAACGCGTTGCCCCGCTTCGGATGGGGGACTTGTCAGGTCGGAAGAATTCTCGGCTTCCTACTCTATTGCGGGCGCATTGCCCATCGCGGAGGAGCATCTCCTGCCGCGGATGACTCTAAGCCGATTTATTTCTCCGCCTCTTGGATGGAATTGTACATTGGACTATCCTCCTTCTACGAAATCTTCAAGCCTTGGGAAATGAATCTGAACATCGCGCACCTCCCACCTCATTGAATTTTTCGGAGACGTTTCCGTCCATCTTGCCCGCGGACTTTCCCGTCCGCTGATTGATTTTCTTGTGCCCCGGGCATCAGTTGTGCATCGGAGTAACCTTCCTTACAACTTGTGAGTGAATAACATTTCATGAAAGTTATTTTCTTTTTGTACTTATATTATAGCAGATATTTTTGCGTTGTCAATAGTTTTCGGAAAAATTTTTTGCAGAAATTTTTAAGCAATACTATAATCTATACTTATATATAATTGTCGTGTCATGACGAAGTTCATTTTTGTAAGTTATAATATGGCGTCACGACACGCTTTTGACGCTTGTTTCGATCTTCACGGCAGCGGAGAGGATGCTGTCCTTCCATTTTCCGTACTCGGCGAGCGAGGTGCGATAGAGTTTGGTCCTGAGCTCAAACAAGTCGCACCCCGTCTGCACGCAGCTGTCCCACAGGTCGGAAAGATACCCCGTTAAGACCTCTTCGGCGCGCGCCTCCTGCTCGGGGGTGAGCATGCTCTTGGCGATCTCCTCGGGCGGGGACGCCTCCCGCGTGCCGTACAGCTGGACGCGCAGCTCGAGCGAGAGCGTCGCCATGGGTACATCGGAGAGCTCCAGTCCGACCGAGCCGCTGTTCTTGAGCACGACGTAGGTTTGCCCGTCCGCCTGAAAGGAGCCCGTGTAGACGTTGCCCTCCAGCAGGCTGAATGCGAAGGTCTGTTCGCGGGGGAGAACGGCGGCGAGCCTGCCGCCGGAAAAAATTGCCGTCTCCTCCGCGCTGTACACTTTCTGCTCCTGCGCCCCCGACTCCTCTGAATCGCCGGAACTGCCCGTGCCGCCGCCCGAACTGTCCGCGCCGCCCGAGCCGCCCTCCTTCGTCTGCGCGCGCACATAGGGCATATAGCCGCTGCCGCTCACGCCGTAGTAGCCGACGGCAAATTCGCGCAGCGTAGTCGTCATCACATAGCCCGACTTTTTCGCCGCGTCCGAAAAGAGTTTGGAGAGGGCGAGGGCGGAGGTGTCGTCGATGGCGCTCTGCGAGGAGAGCATCTCGCCCGCGCTGCCCTCGCAGGCGGCAAGCTGGCAGGAGTTGGGAATATATTCGTTGCGCAAAAAGAAGTCGAGGCAGGAAAAGACGTCTGCCTGCACGGCGCTCTCGCCCAGCAGGACGAGGTTGCAGAACACCAGCTTGGGCACCCAGCCCGTCTTGGCGTAGATGTCGGCAATGCAGTCGGGAACGGTCGCGCCCCTGCCTTCGATCTCTACGCTCGACGTGCCGCCCGTCGTTCTGTCGCTGCCCTTGGGGACGGCGATCTGCGCCGTGAGCGCAAAGTCCTCGCCGTCGCGGTCGATGCCCACGGCGAGCACGATGGCGGTCTTCTGAATGTCGACCAGTCCGAAGTCGTTGGAAAAGAAGATGAGGATGACCGCCGCGACAATGAGAAGACACAGCTTGCCCGGAAGCGCGGCAAGAAAGCGTTTAATTTTCATGGCGGCGCCTCCCGTAGAAGAGGAGGAGCAGCAGGATAAATGCCGCTCCGATCGCGGGGATGAGCCAGAACACGTTGCCCGTCACCGCGGAGAGGATGTTGTCTGCATCGAAGTTGAAGAAGAAAAGCAGGGCGAGCAGGACGCCGTTCGCGCCCACCGAAAGGAGGGCGGGCAGCCACTTGCCTGCGGGAAAGCCGTCGGCGACGAGCTGGACGGCGCCGTGGACGGGCAGCGCCGTATAGAACACCATCACGAATGCGAGCGCAAAGATGAACAGATAGTCGATGCGCCCCAGCACCGTCAGCCCTGCAAAAAAGTGACTCATCTTGGCAAAGGCAAACACCTGAATGACGGAGATGTCGGAAAACACGCCGTAGAAGGTCGCAAGGAAGAAGAGCAGCACCGCCCCGCCCGCAAGGTAGCACACGGCGCCCTTCCAGGCGAGCCCTTTTTTGTAGTCAAAGCGTCCCACAAAGGGAAGTAAGAGCGCCGCGTCAAAGAACCAGGCGCAGGTGCGCATCACGCCGCCCGAAAAGCCGGGAAGCCCCGCCGCGCCGACCGGAAGGATCGCGCCGTAGTCCGCCTCGCCCACCGAAAAGAGCAGGATGCCCGCCATGCCGAAGAGGGAAAGGGGCGCGAGGATGTCCCAGATGCGCCCCGTGCAGGCGAGCGGGCGGGAGCATAGGTATGCCGCGAGCAGAAAAAAGGGCGCAAAGACGATGTAGGAGGGGATCGTGTCGTAGAAGATGCTCTGTACGAGCAGTTTTTGTTCGACGAGGGGCATGAAGGAAGTGTACAGCAAAAAGAGGACAAGCGCCCAGGTCACGATCTTCGCGCCGACGCCGCCGATACTGCCCTCAAGCATCGCGTACACGGTGCGTTCCCTGCGGGAGAGCAGCAGCACGCAAAAGATGAGCGCCGCCTGCACGGCGATCTGTGCGAGAACGGGGTACAGAAGATCGTTGCCCGCGACCGCCGCAAGCTGGGGCGGCAGAAGAATGAGTTTTCCCACGGGCGCGACCGCCGCCAAAAAGAACAGGATCTGACGGGAACCGAGTTTCATTTGAGCCTCCTTTTGTTGGGACTTTTCAGCGCGGCGGGGCGCGTCTTTAACGAGTGCAGGTTGTATTTGACGAGCGCATCGCGCATATCCCGCCCGTAGAAGGGCGCAAAGGGCGCGGCGAGCGGCACGCCGAAGTTCTCCGTCGAGACGAGGTAGATGAGGATGAACGCCGTCAGCAAGATGATGCCGAACGTCCCCACGCTGCCCGCCGCGAGCAGCATGGCGAAGCGCACGATGCTCGTCTCCTCGATGAGGTTGGGCACGGCGTACAGCCCGATGCCGCTGAATGCAATGATGATGATCGCGGGCGTGGAGACAAACCCCGCGTTCACCGCCGTCTCGCCCAGCACCAGCGCGCCCACGACGGAGAGCGCCATGCCCACATACTTGGGCATGCGGATGCTCGCCTCGTTGAGCACCTCTAAAACGAGCAGCACGAGCAGCATTTCCAGCGATGGCGAGAGCGGAATGTCGCGGATGCTGCCCGCAATGGTCAGTAAAAGCTTGACGGGCAGCAGCTGTAGCTTGAAGAGCTGCGCGCTCACATAGAAGGCGGGCAGATAGATCGCGACGATAAGCGCGAACAGCCGCAAGAGCCGCATGAAGGTCGCGCGGAAGGCGGGGACAAAGTAGTCCTCGCCCGACTGAAAGTCTTCCACGAGCATATAAGGAAGAGTGAGCGCGATCGGGGAGCCGTCCACCAGCAACCCCACCCTTCCCTCGGCGAGCTTGGCACAGAAGATGTCCGGCTTCTCCGTCGTGCCCACCTGTTTGACGAGCGAGTAGGGCCGGTCGGAGAGAAAGCGTGTGAGGTAGGAGGAATCGGGCACCGCGTCGATGTCGATCGCCTCCAGTTTTTCTTTGACGGCTTTGACGACGCCGTCGCGGCAGGTCCCTTTCAGATAGCACACCATGACGGCGGTCTGCGAGCGCCTGCCCACGGTCATGGTGTCCATCATCAGCTCGCCCGTCTTGAGCCGCTTTCGCACCAGCGCGGAGTTGGTCTTGACGTCCTCGATGAATCCCTCGCGCGGGCCCTTGATCGCGACGTCCGTGGGCGGCTCTGCAATGGTGCGCAGGGGGACCTTCTTTGTCCCCAAGATGAGCGCCTCCCGCGCGCCCTCCCATAGAAGAACGGGATTGCCCGCAAGCACCTCGTCCGCGAGCGTTTCAAAGTCTTGTTCCGTCCGCACCTCGGGCGCGCGGACAGCCTCCTGCACGGAGCGTGCCTCTGCCGCGGTCTTTGTATGTTGCAAGGGTGCGAACACCTGCTGGGACAGGAGGTCCTTGTCCGTCAGCGCGTCCGCAAAAAAGCAGACGAACTGCCTGCCCGTCCCGTCCGTGAAATCAAAGGTGAAGATGTCCTCGGCGGGCAGCAGCGCGCGTATCGCCTCCCTGTCGCGCGTCAGATCGCCCGTAATGGTTTTGCTTTCGCCCGTGTTCATATCGCCGGAAGTATGTGCATCGCTCAATAAAAAATGCCCCTTCCGCAGGGGAAGGGGCAAAAAAGACGGTCAGTTTCCCGTGAGCTGGACAAGGTACGCGCCGACCAGCGCGCACAGCGCCAAAAGCTCCGCCTCCGTCGTCTCGGGCAGGACGGCGGCGGAGAGCGTCTCGCGCACGAACTGCGGAAGCTCCTCTTCCGTCAGTCCCGTGCAGCCCTCCAGCAGCGCGGATGCCGTCTCGGCGAGCTTGTCGTCCGCGACGTAACCCTCCAGCAGCGGCGCAACTGGCGAGGCCGACGCGCTCTCTGAGGAGGCGGACGCGCGGTCTCCCACCTTTTGCATCAGCTGTCTGCAGACGACAAAGCAAAGCGTCGCCATGCACCCGCAGGTAAATCCGCCGTTCAGCGTTGTGGCGATGTCTGTCGTGAACGGCGCCCACGAAAGGGTCGCGAGCGCGCGGTACACGGCAAAGAACAGGATGCCCAGCGCGAACGGCAGGAAGGTGAATATCTTCTCGGGCAGCTTTTTGACCGTCTTTTTGAGAATGAACGTGGCGAGCGCCACGCCCACCGCGAGGAGGAGCGCCTGCCAGCCGTTGCTGACAAAACTGCTCAGGTATTGGATTGCCGACATAAACATTCCTCACTTTTTCCCGTCGCACAGCCATCATATCACAATTTTTTGCGGCGCGGGGCGCTGCCTGCCATGTTTTGACATTGCCGCGCGCGGACAGGCATATAATAGGGAAGATGAAAGGTATTTTTCTCACATTGTTTGCGCTTTTGTTTGCGCTCTTTCCGCTCTCGCTTGCGGCGTGCGGAGCTTCTTCACCCGATTCATACACGATGGTCCTCGTATATGAGCCTGCGACCCGCACGCTTGCGGGAGAGATGACCGTGCGGCTTGAAAACCGCACCGGGAGCGCCTGGGAGACGGTCAAATTCCAGCTTTGGCCCAACGCCTTCCGCGAGGAGGCAAAGTATCTTCCCGTCTCCGAGGCGTACGCGCCCGCCGTCTACTACAAGGGCGCGAGCTTCGGCGGTTTCTCGCTGACGAGCATGGAGGGGGGAGAGGCGCGCGTTGCCGGGGAGGATGAAAATATCCTGGTGGTCACACCGCCCGCGCCCGTCTATCCCGACGAGCGCATCACGCTCACGATGCGCTTCACCGTCCTGTTGCCCGAGATCGAGCACCGCCTCGGCGTGGGGCAGAGGACGGTCAATTTCGGGAACTTCTATCCCATTCTCTGCGCGTGGGGAGAGGGGGGATTCTGCGAGCACGTCTATGCCTGCTGCGGCGACCCGTTCGTGAGCGGCATCGCCGACTACGACGTGACCTTTACCCTTCCCGCAAGCTACCATGTCGCGCATACGGGCACGGGGACGCGCACCGAGGAAAACGGGCTTGCCACCTACCATGTCCGAGCCGAGGGCGTGCGGGATTTCGCCATGGTATGCTCGGAGCAGTTCACCGTCCATACCTCAGAGGCGTCCGGCATTCCCGTGACCTACTACGCCCTGGATGACGCGGACCCCGCGCGCACCCTGCAGGTCGCATGCGAGAGCCTTTCTTACTATGCGGACACGTTCGGGGCATACGAGTACCCCGCATACACCGTCGTGGAGACGGGCTTCCCCTACGGCGGCATGGAGTATCCCATGCTCTCGCTCATCGCGGACGACCTGCCCGTGTCCGAAGTCCCGCTCGTCGTCGCGCACGAGACGGCACACCAATGGTGGTACGTCATGGTCGGGAGCGATCAGTATCACGAGGCATGGCAGGACGAAGGGCTTGCCGAATATTCCGCGGCGCTCTTTCTGGAAGCCCACCCGGAGTACGGCAGAACGTATGCGGACATGATCGCATCGAGCGAGCGCGCATACCGTGCCTACTACTCCGTCTCCTCTCAGCTATCGCGGGGAGAGACCGCCATGCGCCGCGCGCTCACCGACTACACGGGCGACTACGCCTATCGCAGCCTTGCCTACGATAAGGGCGTCATCCTCTTTGACAGGCTGCGGCAGACGGTCGGGGACAGCCGTTTCTTTGCGTGTATTAAAGAATACGCGCGCGCGTACAACGGGAAGATCGCCCCGGCAGAGGCGCTCGTCTCCTGTTTTGCCGCCCGCGCGCCGCAGGCGGAGGGGATCTTTGCGGCATTTCTTGACGGGCTTTGCGTCATTTGAGATTTTGTGCGCGAAAACAGTTGCCAAAATCAAGCGGAACGATTATAATAAAAATATGACCGATATGGTCGAAGGAGCCAATCATGGACGCTGCGCCAAATAACCGATGTGTTATTCATAGCAGAAGACCCGTGTGATCTCTGATCCTCTCCAGGCAGGGTTTCGGAGCGCACGGCGTTTTCCCGTGCGCTTTTTTGCTGCCCTTTTTTCCCGCGGCAAGGGGATAGAAGGGCGCGGAAGAAACCAATCTGCGAAAGAGAGGATATTTCATGCTGAAATTTTTCAAGACGATGGAGGATGGGAAGATCGACCGCCTCGAGGCCTATGAAGAGGGCTGCTGGGTGGATCTGGTCAACCCGACGGACGACGAGATCGACGACGTGTACGCATTGACGGGCGTACCTGAAGAGATGCTCAAAGCCGCCCTCGATGAAGAGGAGACGGCGCGGTTCGAGCGCGACGACGAGATGTTCTTGTGCCTGCTCGATACGCCCATCATCACCGACATGGAAGACGGGGACGTGTACGAGACCATCCCTATCGCGATCATTCACAACGGCAAGAGCATCATCACCGTTTCCCTGCGCGGCAACTCGGTGCTTGGGGACTTCATCAGCAACCGTGTGGCGGTGGATACCGCGCTGCATCTCTCCTTCCTGCTGACCTTTATGATGGGCAATGCCAAGCGCTTTTTGTCCAACCTGCGCCAGCTGGATAAAAAGTCACAGCGCGTGCAGGCGGAGCTGCACCGTTCGATGAAGAACCAGGAACTCATTCAGATGCTGGGCATCGAAAATTCCCTCGTCTACTTTTCCACGTCGCTGACGGCAAATCTCAACGTCTACAACCGCCTCGGACGTCTCCCCGCGATCACGGGAAATGAGGAATATCAGGATCTGTTCGACGACGTCGTCATCGAGACCCGTCAGGCAATGGAGATGTGTACCATCTACCGCGACATTCTCTCGGGCACGATGGACGCCTTTGCCTCCATCATCTCCAACAACGTCAACGTGGTCATGAAGCTTCTGGCGATCATCACGATCATCATCAGCGTGCCCACGCTGATCGCAAGCCTCTGGGGCATGAACGTGCCCGTCCCGTTTGCCGACCTTTCGTGGGGGTTCTGGCTGCTCATCGGCATTGCGATCGCCGTGACGGCGGTCTGCTCCTATTTCCTCATCAAGTCGACCAACTCCATCCGCATCAAGACGCCCAAGCAGAAAAAGCGCGGCCAGCGCGGCAGGGGGCATCACGCGGAGGACGACCGCACAAGTTTGTCCGAGCGCAAGACGCGCAAGGGCTCGAGGTAACGTCTATGCCGATGTTTCAGTATGTCTGTCCCGCCTGCGGCAAAAAGTTCGATGAACTCGCAAAATATTCGGACGAGGTCCGTTGTCCCGCCTGCGGCGCGGTCGCATCCCGCGAGTGGTCGGGCGCCGTGTATTCGGCAACCGGCAAGCCCGCGCCCCACTGTTCGGGCAACTGCAAGACCTGTCCGGGCTGCAAATAAAAAATGATGCCAAACGCCGTCCTCTTCGCAGGACGGCGTTTTTGGCTCGGGTGGGTAGGGGGCGCAGCGACGCGCGCCACAAGATATTGTGGACAGAAAGATCCGCATGGCGGACGCGGCGATTTTTTCCCAAAAAAACATGAAAAAAATCAAAAAAGCCGCAAAAAATGCTTGACGAAAAAATGCAATCGTGCTAATATGTGTAAGCTGTCCCGTAAGGGACGCGGCTTCTTTTGAAGTGTCAGACGCAGATTGACAACTGAACAGCAAAGTAGAGTACGAAAGGCAAAGAAATTCTAAAAAGAGCCATGCAGAGATGCATGGCAGCCAGGTTAATACAAATTTTGCGAAAGGCAATAGTCGGACGGAAGTTGGTATGTGACA
>CALVWM010000053.1 GCA_944367185.1 uncultured Clostridia bacterium
CCGCCTGCGCGCATTGAGAGCGAAAACTATGACGATACCTTATGCTTTTTCTGTGGAAAAAGCGGGATTTTTTCTGTGCTAATTTATATATTGATAATCATCGAAATAATAATTCGATCATGATCAAAATAAGAACCAATTGTGACAAGAGGATTGACAGTCGCCGGTGGTTATGATATACTGTCTGTGTACGGACAGAGCGGGCGTATTCTTTCGCCGCGGTGCGCGAGGGTGTCCCAAAGCGTATGCCGTCCGTATGCGGATGCGGAGGTCCATCCGCCGTCTAAAAAGCCTCCGAATATGTGAACTTACCATTCATATATTATGATTTCGTGGGTTCGATTCCCACACGGGAGATATCTCTCGTTGACCGGAGTGGTTAACGGAAATGCTTGCTAAGCATTCGCATTCGGGTTATGCCCATATGGGTGTGACTCAAAAAAAGAGTTATTTCTCCAACGGCGTCCGTGCGGCACCCGCCTTCGGGCGGGCAGCCGAAATGGGGTGGCGCGCCCTGTGCTGACGGGGATACCGTGTTATGACGACGTAAGCCAGACGCAATCGTTCCGCTTGCGAAGCCGTGCACTCAACCGTAAGCCCGCCGCGCTCCATCGGGCGTTTTTGAAAGTACCGCGGTGTTTCGCGTCAAGGGGGTCATATGAAGGTCATCATTCAGGAAAATCAGAGGGGCGTGCTCACGAAGAACGGAAAGTTTGTGCGCCTTCTGGGTGCGGGGAAGTACCATGCCTTTTGCGGGCGATCGATCGAACTGCTCGACGTCGGCGACATTTCCGCTGTAAACGCGCGAAGCGTTCCCATGTCCGTGCTGGAACAGGACGCAGATTTTCAGGCGCAGACCGTCCGCGTCGATGTGCATGACGGCGAATACGTGCTGCACTTCGTGGACGGCGTATTTCGTCAACTTCTTACGGTGTCGGGACACTTCTTCTTTTGGAAGGAGGGCTTTCAGCATACATTCCGTGCGGTCGACGTCACCTCGCCTGAGATGGACGCAAGCATCCTGCCGAGCTATCTGAAGCAGCTGTCGCCCTATTGCGACGTTGTGGAGGTCGGCGCGCGGGAGCGTGCGGCGCTCTACTTTGACCGTAAGTTCGTGCGCTTTCTGGAAGCGGGCAAATACTATTTCTGGAAGAACGGTGTGGAAGTCACGACCGAACGCTATCCCGCCTGCCTCGTTCAGAAGGAGATCGTCGGTCAGGAAATTTTGACGGCGGATAAGGTCACGCTGCGCATTAATTGTGTCTGCGATTATCAGATCGCCGACTATGAGCGTCTCGCGAAGGAAGTGGGAGACTATGAAAAGCAGCTGCATACCGCCGTCCAGCTTGCGCTCCGCGAATATGTCGGCAAATATCGCATCGACGAGATCCTGGAAAACAAGGAAGCGCTCACAGAATATCTGACGAACGTTATTGCGGAGAAGGGCAGAGAGCTCTATCTGGACGTCCGGTGCGCGTCGGTCAGGGACATGATTTTGCCCGGCGAGATCCGTGACATCATGAATACCGTGCTTGTCGCCGAAAAGCGCGCGCAGGCAAACGTCATTGCCCGCCGCGAAGAGGTGGCGTCCACGCGCTCGCTGCTCAATACGGCGCGCCTGATGGACGAGAACCAAACGCTCTATAAACTCAAAGAGTGGGAATACGTCGAGCGCATCTGTGAGAAGGTAGGCAGCATCAATGTGAGCGGCGGCGATCTTCCCGCCCAGCTTGTACAGCTTCTGACCGGCGGCAAAAAGTAAGCAACGGAAATGTGAAAAGCGGGACAGCGTCCCGCTTTTTTGCTTGAATTATAAATTTTGACGCACAATAAGGAAGATGAACAGCGGGGAGAAGGAAAACATTTTTGTGCGCGGATGGCAGTGGGGACGCGCGGCGTGGCGGGCGTTTTCGGCGCACCGCGCAACGACGGTCGCGGGCACGCTCGTCTTTTTTCTCATTATGTCGCTCGTGCCCTTCATCTTTTGGCTCACGCTTTTGTTCGGCGGAAACGCAACCATTCTTGATCGGGTGCTTGAACTGGAGCTGTTCGGTTGGGCGCGGGATTTTCTCGGCTTTTTGCAGACCAACGCGCAGGGGGCGACGGCGGGCGCGAGTATCTTCCTCATCGCCACGACGCTCTGGTCGAGTTCTTCATTTTTTTATCACTTGCGGCGGAGCGGCGAAATCATTTATTCGGAAGCGCGACCCCGCCACGGCTGGAAGGTGCGTCTTAGTGCGATCGGGCTGACGCTCCTGCTTATGCTGACGTTTGCCGTCGCGGGCGCCGCGCTCATTGCCCTGACCTTCCTGACCCGCCCGCTGCCCGTCTGGCTCGGGTATCTTCTCGAGTACGCCGCGATCCTGGCGCTCGGGTTCCTGGTGGCGTGGGGACTCAATCTCTACGTCTGCCCCTGCCGAAAACAGGGCGGACAGCTTGCGCTCGGGAGTGCGATCACAGCGCTTGCATGGCTCGTTGCGTCCGCGGCGTTTACGGTCTACTTTCGCTTCAGCAACCCCGAGCGCCTGTACGGCGCGCTCTCGCTGGTCATCGTCTTTTTGCTATGGCTGTACTGGCTGATGATCTGCTTTGTCGCGGGAGTCATCTTCAACAAGCACCGCGTCTTTATACGGCGCTTGCGGACAGAACGCCCGGGAAAGAAAAATGCGTGAAACAGGACGCGCGGGACCGTTGGAACGGTCCCGCGCGTCGTTGAAACCATGCAATTTTATGAAAGTTTCTCCGCCTTGAGATTTTGCAGCATAACGGAGAGATGCGCCTCGTTTTCCTCGTCGGAGATGGTCGGATCTTTGGTAAATCGCTCGCACGGAAGTCGGGCGCACCCGCCGCAGTTGCTGTACCCGTTTTGCAGGACGCAGCAATCGTAGACGGCGCATCGCTCCGCACCCGTATATTGCAGCCACCAGACTTTGCCTTGAATGGCCTCGCAACCCGCGCATTGCAGCGGGAACCGCGCACATTGCGTGCAGCGTGTGCCGCAGGGAGAAAGGGGATTCATGGCGATACCTCGTTGTTCTGATATATTGATAGTATAACACATTCGTGCAGGGATGACAAGGGGGAAGCGCGATCTTTCTGCGCGGCTGCGCATGTGCGCAGCCGCGCAGAAAAAACCATAGGGCAGCGTCCGATGGTACAAAAAATCGGGAACGTATCCCAAAAAAATGGCAGCAGACCCGCCGTCGGCGGGTCTGCTGCTTTGAAAAAAGAAAAGGAGATCAGATGAGTCGTACGCGGAGAATATCGGGCATCGAACGAATGAGGTCGATGCTCGCGGTTCCAGGAACGTCGTCCAACTCAAGGATGAGGTAGGCATAGTCGCCCTTGCTCTGGTCGAGCATGTGCGCCACATTGATGCCCTGCGAGGAGACGATGGAGAGGATCTTGGAGAGGATCTCCTTGACGTTCTTGTGCAGCACACACAGCCGCGCCTTGCTCGAGCGGGGCATGGATACGGCGGGGAAGTTCACGCTGTTGGTGATATTGCCGTTTTCCAGGTAGTCGACGAGCTGATTGCCCGCCATGTACGCGCAGTTGTCCTCCGCTTCGGGCGTGCTCGCGCCGAGGTGGGGTACGCAGAGAATGTTTTCCACGCCCAAAAGCGTCTCGTCGGGGAAGTCGGTGATATAGCGCGAGACCTTGCCCGCTTTGACCGCTTCGACCATGTCCGTGCTCACGACGAGGTCGCCGCGCGAATTGTTGATGACGACCACGCCGTCCTTGCATTGCGCAAGGCTCTCGCTGTTGAACATGCCCTTGGTGTCGGGCGTGAGGGGGACGTGTACGGTGATGAAGTCCGACTTGCGGAACAGGTCGGAAAGCTCGGGCGTGAACTGCACCCTTCTGTCCATCATCCAGGCGTTGCGCACGGAGAGGAAGGGGTCGTACCCGATGACGTCCATGCCGAGGCGCAGCGCGTCGTTGGCGACCATGGCGCCGATCGCGCCCAGCCCGATGACGCCCAGCGTCTTGCCCGCGATCTCCTGCCCGACAAACTTGGATTTGCCCTTTTCGACGAGCTTGGAGATATTCTCCTGTCCCTTCAGGGTCTGCGTCCAGTTGGCGCCGTCGACGATCTTCCTGCCGCCCAGAAACAGCTCGCACAGGACGAGTTCTTTGACGGCGTTGGCGTTCGCGCCCGGCGTATTGAAGACGACGATGCCCTTTTCCGTACACTTATCGATGGGAATGTTGTTGACGCCCGCGCCCGCCCGCGCCACGGCGAGCAGATTTTCGCCGAGGGGATAGTCGTGCATCGCAAAGGAGCGCAGGATGATGCCGTCGGGATTTTCGACGCTGTCCGAATATTCATAGCCCGCAAATGCCTTATCTGCGACGGGGCTGATCGCGTTGAGTTTTAAGATCTTCATCATGCGTTCTCCCGTTCAAACTTCTTCATGAATTCGATGAGTGCCTTGACGCCGTCCACGGGCATCGCGTTGTAGATCGAAGCGCGCATGCCGCCCACGAGGCGGTGTCCCTTCAGGGAGACCAGCCCGTTTGCCGCCGCCTCCTTGACAAACTGCGCGTCCAGCTCGGGACTGGGTGTCACGAAGGGAACGTTCATGATCGAGCGGTACTTCTTTTCCACCCTGTTGGTGTAGAAGGACGAGTTGTCGATGAAGTCGTATAAAAGCCCTGCTTTGTATTCGTTGATGGCGTTGATCTCCTTGACGCCGCCCAATTTCTTGAGGTGGCGCAGCACCAGCGTCGCCATATAGATGGAGAAGCACGGGGGCGTGTTGTACAGGCTCTTGTTCTCGTCCTGTACCTTCCACTTGAGCATGGTCGGGCACATGGGCAGGGGATTTCCTATGAGGTCGCGCTTTGCGATGACGATAGTCACGCCCGCAGGCGCAAGGTTCTTCTGCGCGCCCGCATAGATGACGGCGAATTTGGAAACGTCGACCTCACGCGAGAGGATCTCCGAGGACATATCCGCAACGAGCGGCGCTTTGACGTCGGGGAACTCGACGTAGCGCGTGCCGAAGATGGTGTTGTTGGAGCAGATATGCACATAGTCGGTGTCCTCGCGGAAGGGGATCGCGGAGACGTCGGGGATATAGGTGTACGTCTTGTCCTCGCTGGACGCCACGCATGCCGCATCGCCGTAGATCTTGCCCTCCTGCCATGCCTTTTTGGAGAAGTTGCCCGTCACGACGTAGTCTGCCTTTCCCCTGTGCATGAGGTTGAGCGGCACGGCGGCAAACTGCGTGCTCGCGCCGCCCTGCACAAAGAGGACGGCATAGTCGTCGGGAATGTGCATGAGTTCGCGCAGCAGCGCTTCGCCCTCCTGAACGACCGCTTCAAACGCCTTGTTGCGGTGAGAGATCTCCGTCACCGACATGCCCGTGCCGGCAAAATCCAGAAATTCGCGCTGTGCTTCCTCCAACACGCTCAGCGGGAGCGTGGAAGGTCCTGCGGAAAAGTTATAAGCTCTCATGACCACACCTCTTATCATTTTTTATGTATTATGTTTATTATACGATGTTTCCCGTTGTATGACAAGATATTTGAGGAATTTTTATCATAGACAATCCCGATTGCCGCATTTTGAAAAAGGAAAATTCGCGCTTTCCCGAAAAAAACAGGGGCAAAGTATTTACTTTTCGCTTGATTTGGTGTAAAATAGGAATAAGATCGTGTATCATGCGTATCAAAGGATGGTTCGGAGGAAGGACTGAATGGAAGAGAACAAGCGGGGAAGCGTTGTGATGGAAGGCATGTATCGCGGCATGACGGGCAAACTCGAAGAAGTGCGCCAGTCGCTCAGCCGCGAGATACAGGTCGGCGCCGCACAGCAGATGTCCGTCAGCGATGCGCTCGCCAAGACCCTGCGCGACGGTCTGGATGCCATTCTCAACGAGGTGAAATACCTCGCTCAGCAGAGCAGCGCTATCTATGAGTCTGCCGGCAAGGATCTTCATGAACTCCGCGAGGCGATCGCCGAGCAGATACGCACGAGCACACAGTCAAGCGTGCAGGTATTCGGCGATATGCTCCGCGAATCGGAGGAAAAGCTCTCCGCCCGCATCGACGATCTGCGCGACGAGCTTCTGGAAGCGCTGGGTGCAGGGCATCCCGATCGCAGGGACACAGAGGAGACCGCCGCGGAGAAACTCGACTGCGACGACCTCGCCGAACGCATCATTGCCGCCATGCCCGAGACGGACTATGACCTCATTGCCGAGCGCGTCGTCGCGGCAATGCCGGCACAAAACGAGGACGCATTGGCGGAAAAAGTCGCGCGCAGCGTGCCGGTCGTCGAATATGACCGCATTGCAGAGCGCGTCTCGTCCGTCATGGAACATGAATTTGACGTCACCGTAGACGAACACGGCGTGGAACGCATTGCGCAGGCCGTGGCAGAGAGCCTCGATTACGATGCCCTGGCGGCACGCGTCGCGGCGCTGCTCGCCGAGCGCCCCGCGCGGCAGTCGGAAGCGTGCGAAGAAAGGTGTGCCGAAACTGCGGCGCACCCCGAAGAAGCATCGGACGAGGGAGAGCAGGCGTCCGGCGCGGAAGGGGAGCCTGAGGTGTCGGAGACGGAACGGACAGAGCCGCATGCGGGCGATTTGGAACCGTTGGAAGCGGACGATCCCGCGCCCTTAGAGGAGATCGCCGCCGCAGACGGCGCTGCGGAAATGACGACGCGCTACAAGCGCAGTTTCCGCGCCAAGATCATTGAGAGCGCGGACGCGGCCAAAGAGAGCTATTTTGCGCTCAAAAACGAGCTTCTCTCGTATGCGGGCATGAGCTCGCAGATCAACTGGTCCAACGAACGCTTTGCCCTCGCGGGCGAGACGATCGCGCGCATCGGCGTGCGCGGCAGGACGCTGTGCCTCTATCTCGATCTCGATCCTGCGGCATATCCGACGAGCGTCTATCATCAGCGTGCAGTGGGCGATACCAAACAGTATGAAAAGACGCCGATGATGGTCAAAGTACGGAGCGCGACTGCCTTGAAGCGCGCATTGCAGCTTGTCGCCGTTTTGATGGAGCGCGTCGGCACGGTTCCCGTCGAGCGCGAACCGGAAGACTATTCGGAGGAATTTGCCTTCCGCAGTCAGGAAGAACTCATTCAGGAGGGACTCATCAAGACGTCGCTCGTCGAAAAGTCCGATCTTGATTTTTAAAAAACAGAACAGAACGCCGCATACGGAAGAGAGCTGAGCGATCGGCTTTCTTGTCATGCGTATTTGCGGGCGAAGAAGGAGTTATCGCTTGAAACAGGAAAACAACAATCAGTCACCAAAGCATGTCGATTCCGCCATCGAGCTTGCCATTCTCAACGGCATCGAGGCGTACAATCGCGAACAGCGGGCAAAGAAGGGCGGGGACGAGTCCCGCTCCAAGGAGGCGATGGAGGAGGCGGGATATAAGCCCCGCCGCCGTTCGCGCGCCAAGGGAAAGGGAACGAAGCTGCCCGCTGCATCGGAGAGCGCAGTAAGCGCGCCCGCAGAGAAAGCAGAAAAAACGGCAAAGGCGGCGTCTGCCGCGCGCAAACCCAAGCCCCAGGCGGAAAAGCCGGAGAAGAAAGAGCAAAAGGGCAAAAAGAAGAAGCCTGTCAAGATCCTGTTCTTCGGCGGGGTGGGCGAGATCGGCAAGAACATGACCGCCATCGAGTACGGCAACGACATCATCGTCATCGACGCGGGCATCATCTTCCCGACCGAGGAGATGCCGGGCATCGACCTCGTGTTCCCCGAGATCACCTACCTCGTCAACAACCGCCAGAAGATCCGCGGCGTCTTTTTAACGCACGGGCATGAGGACCATATCGGCGGTGTGCCCTATCTCATGAAGGAGCTCCTGCCCACGACGCCCGTCTACGGCAGCAAACTCACGCTCGCGCTCGTGGACAATAAGCTGCGCGAGCACCGCATGAACAACGTCGTAGAGCAGACGATCAGCTCGGAGGACGTGATCAGGGCGGGCGCGTTCACCGTGCATTTCGTCAACGTCAATCACTCCATTGCGGGCTCGCTTGCGCTCGCGATCGAAACGCCCTACGGCATCATCTTCCACAGCGGGGATTTCAAGATCGATCTGACCCCCGTTGCGGGCAAGCCCATCGATCTGGAGGAGATCGCCGAATATGGCAAAAAGGGCGTGCTTTTATACCTGGGCGAGTCCACCAACATCGAGCGCCCGGGATACACGATGAGCGAAAAGGTGGTCGGCACGACGCTCGAGCATATCTTCGCAGAGAATGCGGACAGGCGCATCGTCATTGCGACGTTCGCCTCCAACGTGCACCGTTTGCAGCAGATCGTGGACATTGCCGTCAAGTATCGCCGTAAGGTCGCGCTTTCGGGACGCAGCATGTTCAACGTCGTCGAAGCGGCGGCAAAGATCGGCGAGATCACCATTCCCGAAGGCGTCCTCGTGGACGTAGAAAAGACAAAGAACTTCTTCGATCGGGAGATCGTCATCATCTCCACGGGCTCGCAGGGCGAGCCGATGAGCGCCCTGACGCGCATGGCGGCGGGCGAGTTCAATAAGGTCACGATCGGCGCGAACGATACGGTGGTCATCTCCGCAAGCCCCATCCCGGGCAACGAGCGCATGATCTACCGTGTCATCAACAATCTTTATAAAAAGGGCGCCAACGTCGTCTATGAGAGTCTGGAGAAGATCCACGTCTCCGGTCATGCCTGCCAGGAAGAGCACAAGATCATGCACGCGCTCTTAAAGCCCAAGTTCTTTATCCCCGTGCACGGCGAATATCGCCACTTGAAGCGGCACGCGCTGCTCGCACAGGAGATGGGCATGAGTCCTTCGCAGATCTTTATCCCCGACATCGGCATGTGCGCCGAGGTCACTGACGATACGCTCCGCCAGGGTGACAGCTTCCCCGCGGGCGCGCGCCTCATCGACGGCGCGGGCTTTGAGGACTACGGTACGAGCGAGGTGTTGAAGGACCGCATCCGCATGTCGGGCGAGGGTCTGTTTGTGGTCAGTGTGGCGCTCTCCAAGGGCGTGCTGCTCGGCGAGCCCGTCATCGAAAGCCGCGGCTTTGTCTTTTCGGACGAGCGCGACTACATGCGCGATCTCAAGGACGTCGTCGAAAAGGCGATCGAGGGCGTCGGGACGCACGCGACGAATGCGGACATATCCGCCGCCATCCGCCGCGCCGTCAAAAATTACCTCTTCAAAAAGACCAAGCAGTCGCCCATGATCCTGCCGATTGTACAGGAAATATGAATTACTCGGAGATTTTCTCCCGAACTGACGGGAGAAAATCTTCCGAATTTGAGGGCGCTTTCTCGCACAAGTGGGAACTTGTGCTTCGGTCAGCGATTTTACGCTGCAAATGCAAAATCGCCAAGCTCATGCGTGCGCAGAAGCCGCACCGCGGCTGTCTGCATGACGCACACATTCGCCCTCTGCGCGGAAATAGCAACAAAATAGCCTCCGCGCATTCACCTGCTGAGGTCGCAAGCGACAAATTGAGTACCGCTAGCGCAGGGGTGAACGGCGCGATATGCGCATCGCCATAGTATGGCGTGCGCGCGCCGTGAACTGCGGTTTTTGACATAGCCGTCAAAAACCGTGACCGCAGGCGACGTTTTCCTTGCGTCGCCAAGAACCCTGCTTGCGGCGTAAATTATAGCAAAAGGCATAACAAGTGAAGCCTTTTTTCGCGTTATTATAGCAAAAGTCGCCGCGCTTTTCTTGCCTCCCCTGAAAATCGTAGATTTTCAGGGGAGGTGTCGAGCGTTAGCGAGACGGAAGGGTTGATGACAGCAACCAAGGAGATCGTATGGGAACGCCGAAAAGTATTGCGCTTGCCGTTGTAGAGGGGCTCCCGGAAGTCAGGATCCGTTCCATGATGGGGGAGTGGCTCGTCTACTACCGCGAAAAAATGGTCGGGGTCATCGAGGACGGGCAGCTCTATGTCACGCCCGTGCCGTCTGCGCGCCGCCTTTTGCCGGACGCGCCCCTTGCTTCACCGCATGCGGGAGCGAAAGCGCGGCTCGCCGTACAAAACACGGAGGACAAGGCGCATTTAACGCAGCTGTTTGAAGCGATGTGGGAGGAACTTCCCGCACCCAAGAAAAAATAACAAAAGTGAAAGGGACGGCTTTGCGCCGTCCTTTTCGGGAAGGAAAAGACTATGACGAATCAGGAACGGCTTGCAGCGCTGCGTGCGGCGGCTATGGAGGAGCGCGACCCGACCTGCTCGGACGACGTGCTCGCCGTCCTCATGCAGGAGGCCGCGCGCGTCGGAGCAAAACACATTCTGGAGATCGGTACGGGCAGGGGGCTTACGTCTGTTGCTCTGCTACTTCAATCTGACGCCTGCGTCACGACCATCGAGCGCGACCAAGCGCGCATCGCTGCGGCACGGGTGAATTTTGCCCTGTTCGGCGTTTCGGACAGAGTGACCCTTCTCGAGGGAGACGCGGCAGACATTTTGCCGTGTTTGGAGGATGTGTTCGATCTCATCTTTCTCGACGCCGCCAAAGTACAGTACCGCCGATTCCTGCCCGAATGTAAGCGGTTGCTGCGCGCGGGCGGCGTCCTGTGTGCGGACGACGTCCTGCTCTTCTCAAGCGGCGTCCCCAAAAAGCGCAAAATGCTCGCGCAGCATATCGTGGAGTTTCTGCAAGAGTTGCAGGCGGACGGGGATTTCGCGGCGGCCGTCCTGCCCGTCGGCAAGGGGCTCGCCGTGGCGAGAAAGGAGCGCGCACAGTGAAGCGGCTCATCATGATCAACGGCGCGATGGGCGTCGGCAAGAGCGCCGTCTCCCGTCATGTGCAGCGATTGCTCCCTGCCTGTGCGTTGCTGGACGGCGACTGGTGCTGGAATGTACACCCGTTTTTTGTGACCGAGGAGAGCAAATGGCGCGTCATGGATCACATTGTGACGGTCTTGCGCGGCTACCTTGATTGCGCGGACGTTAAAAATATTGTCTTTTGTTGGGTGATGCAGCGGCGGGAGATCGCGGAGAACATCCTTGCAAGCCTGCCCCTCGGGGATGTGAAGGTCAGTCGGTTTACGCTGACCGCTTCGCCCGAAACGGTTGCCGCCCGTCTGCGCGGGGATATCGCGGCGGGACTGCGGGACGAGGATGTGATCGCGCGTTCTGTTGCCTACCTGCCTTTGTATGCGCAGGATATGGGAAGCGTCAAGCTCGCGACGGACGGTTTGACTGCATCGGAGGTCGCGCGGGAGATCGCCCGGATCGTGCAACGGGAGGAGAACCATGAAGCCTGAACTTTTGGCGCCTGCGGGCAGCCTTGCAAAACTCAAGTGCGCGCTGCACTTCGGCGCGGACGCCGTGTACGCGGGCGGGAAGTCCTTCTCCCTGCGCGCTTTTTCCAATAATTTTACGCACGACGAACTCGCCGAGGGCATCGGATTTGCCCATACGTTGGGCAAAAAGGTGTATGTCGCCGTCAATATCTTTGCGCGCAACGCAGATCTTAAGGAGCTTTCTTCTTACTTCGCGGCGCTTGCAAAGATGGGTGCAGACGCCGTCCTCATCTCCGATCTTGGCGTGCTCGCCGTCTGCAAAGAGGCTGCGCCCGGGCTGCCTGTGCATATCTCCACACAGGCGAACGTCACCAACGCCGCTGCCTGCCGGATGTTTGCCTCGCTCGGCGCGAGCCGCGTCGTCCTCGCCCGCGAACTCTCGCTTGCGGAGATCGCCGAGATCCACGCCGCCTGCCCCGATCTGGAGCTGGAGGCGTTCGTCCACGGCGCAATGTGCATCTCCTACAGCGGCAGGTGCTATCTTTCCGACTACCTCGACGGCCGTCCCGCCAACCGCGGCGCGTGCGTGCAGGCGTGCCGCCGCAGTTACCGCGTCCAGAGCGGCGAAAACGGCGCTTGGTGCGATTTAGAGGAGGACGGCAGGGGGACATACCTGCTCAACAGCAAGGACCTCAACATGAGCGCGCACCTTTCAGAGCTTGCGCAGGCGGGCGTCGTATCCTTGAAAATAGAGGGCAGAATGAAAAGCGAATATTATCTCGCGACCGTTGTCAATGCCTACCGCCGCATTCTGGATGAGGGATACTCCGCGGCGCTCGGGGCGGAGCTGGAGTGCGTCGATCACCGCTCCTATACGACGGCATACGCCTTCGGGGAAAATTACGAGACCGTGCACTATTCGGGCTCGCAGGCGGCGGGGACATGTGAGTTCGTCGCCGTTGTCCGTGGTCACGAAAACGGGCGTACGTATGTGGAAATGCGCAACCGTTTCTATGAAAACGAGGTGCTGGAAGCGCTCTCGCCGACCGCGCCCCTCGCGCAGAAAGTGACGCTCTCCGATTTGCGCGATCAGAGCGGCGCGCCCTGTGCGGACGCCAAACTGGTGCAGGGGGTGTATTCCTTTGCGTCGCCCGTTGCGCTCACCCAAGGGGACATTTTGCGCAGACGCCGCAAATGAGATGTCAAAAAATTAAAAATCCGGGTATAATATTTGCATGAAATGTCTGTTTCTCTATAATCCTGCCAGCGGTAAAGGGCGTATTACCGGACAGACGGCGTATATCCGCAGACGCTTGGAAGAGGCATATGACATTGTGGAGATCGTCGAAACGAAGAGCGCCGAGGACATGGAAGCGCACGCCCGCGAGGGCGCTGCGCGCTTTGACGTCATCTTATTTGCGGGCGGAGACGGCACGTTTAACCGCATATTGCAGGGCGTGGGAGAGCGGGACGTCCGCCTCGGGTATATCCCCGGCGGAACGACCAACGATACCGCGCGTTCGCTCGGCATCCCGCGCTCGGTCAAGGGCGCTTTGAACGTCATTCTTGCAGGGAATTGCGCGGCGATCGACGTCATGAGGCTCAACGGGACGCATTATGCCGTCTATGTTGCGGCGGCTGGTGCGTTTACGCGCGCGACATACTCCACGGGACGCTCACTAAAAAAGAAGCTGGGCATCCTCGCTTATGCCGTAGAGGCGCTGCGGCATGAGATGAAGTTCCGCGTCTTTCCCGTGACGATCACCTGCGACGGCAGGCGCATTACGGAGACGGCCGTGCTCATCCTCAACATGAACGGGCGCTCGATCGCGGGACTCAAGGCGAACAAGCGCTCCAGCATGCGGGACGGCAAGATCGAACTCGCCCTCATCCGTCAGGTCAGGGAGCCGAATTTTGCGCGCCGCATGGGGGCATATGCGTCGCTCGTCTCCCTCATGCTGATGGGCGGCAAGGGCAGAAGCGGGCATATCCTGCGCCTGCAGGGCTCGCACTTTCTCATCGAGACGGACGGGGACGTCGTGTGGGATCTGGACGGCGAGAAGGGAATGCGCGGCGATCTGCGCGTCGACGTTCTGCCCGGGCACATGAAACTCTTCGTCCCGCGCAAGAAAAAAATCTGAAAAAGCATGCAAAAACGCTTGCCTTTTTGCATTTTTTTTCATATAATGAATGAGCTTTGTTTGAAGCGCACGAACATGCTTCTGTGGCTCAGTCGGTAGAGCGATTGATTCGTAATCAATAGGTCGCCGGTTCAAGTCCGGCCAGAAGCTCCATGATTGCAGACGAAAAGGCTGCAAAATAAAAAAACCATGAAAAACAATGCGT
>CALVWM010000054.1 GCA_944367185.1 uncultured Clostridia bacterium
AAGCAGAAATCGCACAGCGGTTCCAAGAAGCGCTTCTGGCTCACCGGCACGGGGAAGGTCAACCGTCCCCACGGCGGCAAGAACCACAAGGCGGAAACCAAGAACAGAAAGAGAAAGAGAAATCTTCGCCAGACGACGCTCGTCTCCCATGCACAGGAGAACAACGTCAAGAAGATGATCCCTTACAAGGATTGATAGGAGGTAACGACCATGCGTATTAAAAGAGGCGTAAACGGCGTCAAGAAGCGCAGAAAGATCTTAAAGCTCGCAAAGGGCTATTTCGGCTGCAAGAGCAAGAACTACCGCATCGCACGCGAAGCGGTCATGAAGTCCCTCAACTACGCGTACATCGGCAGAAAGCGCCGTAAGCGCGACATGCGCAGTCTGTGGATCGCGCGTATCAACGCAGGCGCACGCGAGAACGGACTTTCCTATTCCAAGCTGATGCACGGGCTCAAGGTTGCAGGCATCGACCTCAACCGCAAGGTCCTTGCTGACCTTGCCGTCACGGATGCTGCCGCATTCGCTGACATCTGCAGCAAGGCAAAAGCCGCAATTTAAGCGAAGAGAAGCCTTTGAAAAAAGGCTTTTTTCGCGCATGCGTACAGTATGATCATCCTATCCAAGCAGAATCCGCTCGTCAAAGAGCTCGCCTCTCTCAAGGAGAAAAAGGGCAGGCGCAGGACGGGGACCTTCCTCGTGGAAGGGCACAAAATGGTGCGCGAGGCCGTTGCGAGCGGCATGGACGTCGTGCGGCTCGTCCTTCGCGAGGACTATGCGGGCGAGCGGTACGGGCTGCCTGCCGTCGTACTCGGGCAGGATGCTTTTGCCGCCGTCTGCGATGAAAAGACGCCGCAGGGCATCGCCGCCGAGGTCGTCATCCCGGAGCGCAGCGTGCAGCCCCCGCAGGGCAGATGTCTGTTGCTGGACGGTTTGCAGGATCCCGCCAACGTGGGCGCGATCATCCGCACGGCGGTCGCCGCGGGATATGAGGACGTCTACCTTGCGGGCTGTGCCGATCCCTTCTCGCCCAAGAGCGTGCGCGCGAGCATGAGCGGCGTGTTCTTTGCCCGCATCATGCAGGGAACGCAGGAGGAGATCTTGTCGGCGATCGCGGGCTTGCCCGTCATCGCGGCGGACATGGGCGGCGAGGACGTGTTTTCCTATGCCGCTCCCGAGAAGTTCTGTCTTGCCGTCGGAAGCGAAGGAAGCGGGCTTTCGGCGCTCGTCCGGGGCCGTGCGGACGTCACCGTGTGCATCCCGATGGACGCGCGCACCGAGAGCCTCAACGCGGCGGTCTCGGCGGGCATTCTGATGTACGCATTGCGCACAAAAATCTGATCATAAGAGGTATTTATATGTCGGGTCACAGCAAGTGGCATAACATCCAGGCAAAGAAGGGCAAAGCGGATGCCGCCCGCGGCAGGATCTTCACCAAACTTGGCAGAGAGATCGCCGTCGCGGCGCGCGGCAATCCCAACCCCGCGACCAACTCCAAGCTGGCGGACGTCATCGCCAAGGCGAAGGCCGCCAACATGCCCAACGACAACATCGAGCGCTCCATCAAGCGCGCGGCAGGTGAGCTTGGCGATCGTGATTACAAGGAATTGACCTACGAAGGGTACGGCGTATCCGGCTCCGCGGTCATCATCTCCACGCTGACGGACAACAACAACCGCACGGCGGGCGATATCCGCGCGATCATGACCAAGCACGGCGGATCGCTCGGCATGACGGGCTCCGTCTCCTACCAGTTTGAGCGCAAGGGACTGATCGTGGTCGAGCGCACGCCCGATCTCGATGAGGACACCATGACCGATTTCGCCATCGAAGCGGGCGCGGACGACGTCGTCACGCAGGAGGACGTCTATGAGGTCTATACCTCTGTCGAGGCATTCTCCGACGTGAGAAAGTTTTTGGAAGGCAAGGGGCTTAACTTCCTGGAAGCAGACCTCGGAATGTTCCCTGCCAATAAGATCATGCTCCCCGAAGATAAGCTTGAGACCTTCAAAAAGATGCTCGACAAACTCGAGGAAAACGACGACGTGCAGACGGTCTGGCACAACGTCGAACTGCCCGAGGAAGAGGACGAGGAGTGAGCAGGCGGCAGATCGCCGATCATTGCAATTTCTTTCAGGGAGGAAACCTGCATTGCGCATATAATTTTCTGCACAATTTCTACCGAGCCGTTCCCGTACTTTATGTACGTTGTTCGGCATGCAGAAAATTATCTCAGACACGCAATGCGGCGCATTTGAAATATCATATTTCAGGGAGAGGGGCATTTTGTCTCCGTCTTCATGCTGAAACGCATTTTGTCCGCAGATGATTTTCTGCGGACTTTTTGCTTTCAGGAGGTCTGATATGTCTCTGATCAGGGCGGACGGGGTGAACTTTTCCTATTTCGGTTCGCTCGAGCCCGTGTTCACAAATCTGAATTTCACTATCGATTCCTCGTGGCGGACGGGGCTGATCGGCGCGAACGGCAGCGGAAAAACCACGCTTTTCAAAATACTTTGCGGCGAGGAGAAATGCGGCGGCAAAATTGTTTCCAATGTGCGCTTCGTGCGCTTCCCGTTTGACGCCGATCCGTATGAAAGTGTCGGCGATATCGCTGCGCGGTGCGGCGAAGCGTGGCGTCTTGCGCGGGAGCTCTCTCTGCTGGGGCTGGGCAAGGATATTCGTTACCGCCCGCTCTGTACGCTTTCGGGCGGGGAGCGGACAAAGGTCATGCTGGCGGTGCTCTTCTGCACGGACGGTTTACCGTTGATCGATGAGCCCACCGACAGCCTTGACATGCGCGGCAGAGAACGCCTTGCCGAATACTTAAAGGGAAAGAGGGGCTACATCGTCGCCTCGCACGACAGAGCGTTCCTCGACCGCTGCACCGATCATACGCTGGCGCTGTCAGACGGCGGCGCGGAGGTCGTGGCGGGCAGTTACCGCGTATGGCAAGAGGAAAACGAACATCGTATTGCCGCGGCGCGAGAGAAAAAGCGCAGCCTGGAAAACGAGGCCGAGCGGATGACGGCGGCGGCGCAGAGGACGGCGCGCTGGGCGGCCCGCGCCGAACAGGCAAAATACGGCGTACAAAAGAGCGGTCTGAAGGCGGATAAGGGGTTTGTAAGCGCAAGCGCCGCGCGCGTGATGAAACGCGCCAAAATATCCGCGGACAGGAAAATCGCGGCGGCGGAACATGCAAGACAGCTTGCCGCCATGCTCCCGCAGGAAGAAACGATCGCGTTTTCGCCGCAGATATGCCGCAAGCAATGTATCTTCGAGCTCTCCGATGCCGAGATAAAAGCCGGCGATGCGGTCATCCTGCGCGGCGTCAGTCTGCGCGTGATGCGCGGGGAACGGCTGGCAGTCGTCGGCGAGAACGGCTGCGGCAAGAGCACACTGCTGAAGTTTATCGCCGAAAGCCTGCAAGGGGAGGAAGTGTCCTACGTTTCGCAGCAGTGCGAAGACGTCTGCGGCACGCCCGCGCAGTACGCTGCGGCGTGGGGGATAGACGAACCGTCCTTCAAGAGTATGTTGGCGAAGCTTGGATTTGGCAGAACGGACTGGGATAAGGATATGTCGCTGCTGAGTACGGGGCAGCGCAAAAAGGCGGCGCTGGCGCGCAGCCTGCTGACCAAAGCCCGGCTTTATCTATGGGATGAGCCGTTCAACTATCTGGATATCCCCGCGCGTGAAATGATCGAGGATGCCATCATCGCTTCGTCGCCCACAATGGTGTTCGTCGAGCACGACGCCGCGTTTGTGTCGCGCGCCGCTACGCGCATATTTCAGATCTGACGGAGCGCCCGAAAATGTAAGCGGCGCATGTTGACAGCGCCGCTTTTTTTTGCTATACTGATAGTAATTTTCAATATGGCGCCGCCCGCCGCGTTGATCGGCGCGGCGGGCGGCGCGCATGAGGAGGGTGTTATGACCGTTGCCGAGACCTGCCGCATGGCAAAAGAGCATGCCGCGGCGATCGCCTTTTCGTCCGATGCGGATAAGAACAAGATGCTTGCGCTTGCTGCCGACGCGCTCGTCGCGCACGCGGGAGAGATCATCGCCGTCAACGCCGAGGAGGTCGCCGCCTGTACGCGCGGCGCGCAGTTCCAGGATCGCCTTATGCTCAACGAGGCGCGCATTGCGGGCATCGCGGAGGGTTTGAAAAAGCTCATCGCGCTCGCCTGTCCCGTGGGCGAGGTCATCGAGCGGCATACGACGGAGAGCGGGCTGGACATCGCCCGCGTCAGGGTCCCGTTTGGCGTCATCGGCATCATTTATGAAGCGCGTCCCAACGTTACGGCGGACGCGGTCGGGCTGTGCATCAAGAGCGGCAACGCCGTCGTTCTGCGCGGCAGCAAGGATGCCTATCGCACCAATGCCGCCATCGTCTCCGTCATCAAAGGGGCGATCGCGGGCGGCGGCTTCGATCCCGAGTTCATCCAGCTGCTCTCCGACTGCACGCGTGAGGGCGCGCGGGAGTTCATGCGGCAAAAGACGCTGGACGTCCTCATCCCCCGCGGCAGCGCGTCGCTCATTCAGAGCACGCTTGAAAATGCCGAAGTCCCCGTCATCGAGACGGGCACGGGCAACTGTCACGTCTATGTGGAGAACTCCGCCGATCTAGCGATGGCACAGCGCATTTTGGACAATGCCAAGACACAGCGCACGAGCGTCTGCAACGCCTGCGAGAGCCTCGTCGTGGACAGAAGCTTTGCGCAAAAGCACCTCGCCGAACTGCTCGCGCCGCTCATGCAAAAGAAGGTCGAGCTGGTGGGGGATGAAGAGGCGTGCATCCTCGTGCCGGAGATGAAATCCGCGACGGACGAGGACTTCTACACCGAATTCCTCGCCATGAAGCTCTCTGTCAAAATCGTAGAGGGCGTGGACGAGGCGATCGCATGGATCAACGAGCACTCCACCCATCACAGCGAGGCGATCGTCACCCAAAATGCCGCGGCGGCAGAGAAATTCTTGAACGAGATCGACTCCGCCTGCGTGTACGAGAACGCCTCCACCCGCTTTACGGACGGCTTTGAGTTCGGCTTTGGCGCGGAGATGGGGATCTCCACCCAGAAACTGCACGCCCGCGGCCCCATGGGGCTAAAAGAGCTGACCTCGTATAAGTTTGTTGTCAAGGGCAATGGTCAGGTACGAAAATAGCGCAACGTATGCAAAAATCCGCGCCGTCGGCGCGGATTTTTCAATGTGTATTTTGTTGGATCGCGCACATCAGCGTTTTCTGCTCAGCTCCTGCAGCGTTCCCGTTAAAAAGTACTCTGCTGTCGAGCCTTTTTTGATATTGGCGCGCGCCTCCTCGGGCGTGAACCACTTTGCCTCCTCGATCTCCTCGTTGAGGACGATCGCGCCCGAGTCGTCCACCGTGACGACGAAGTTGAGCATCAGAACGTCCTTGGCGTCGTGATAGCGGGAGGCATGGTAGCGCCACTTGATCGCCGTGAGCCTGGTCTCTTCTTTGAGTTCGCGCGGAATGGCCTTTTCCGCCGTCTCGCCCTTTTTGATGTAGCCCGCAAAGAGTTTATAATCCGCCTCGCCCGTATGCCTGGCGAGCAGGATCTTGTTCTCCTGACGGTTGACGACCGTCATGGACACGGCGACGGGGAAATAGGGAAACTTGAATGCACCGCACTTCTCGCAATAGGGGATAAGCCCTTCGTTTTCGAGAAATCTGAGCGTCAGCTTTGCTCCGCAGTCTCTGCAATACATGGTCTGCACCCGTCCTTTTTTGCAAATTTGTATTATTTTACGCCCTCCTTTGCAACTTGTCAAGGTTCCGAGGGGGGAATCTTGTAAAAATCTTGCAAAAATTTGTAAAAATTTTCCACAAAATCAAAAATCCTGTGTTGTAACGGATACGGTGCGGCAAAGTTGCTTTTTTCATTGTTCCGCTTGACAAAACGGCGCATATTATTGTATAATAAATCCGATTGTTTGGCAGCCGGCTTTGTACGCTTTTGCTGCCGCTACGAGGAGGAAAAAAGAATGCTTACTTCGATCTGCGGGATCAACTGGGGCGACGAAGGCAAGGGCAGAATGGTCGACTTGCTGTCCGAGGATTATGACATCGTCTGCCGCTATCAGGGCGGGAATAATGCCGGTCATACCGTCATCAATGAACGGGGGAAATTCATTCTCAACCTGCTTCCCTCGGGCATCCTTCGCGAGGGCGTCGTCAATGTGCTCGGAAACGGCATGGTCGTCGATATCAAGCACCTGACGGAGGAGGCGGGTCGCCTTCGCGCGCAGGGCATCAGGATCACGCCCGAAAATCTCCGCATCAGCGACAAGGCGGTCATCACCATGCCCTATCATGTGCTGATGGACTGCCTGGAAGAAGAGCGCCTCGCAGATAAGAAGTTCGGCTCTACCCGCCGCGGCATCGCGCCCGTGTATGCGGACAAGTACATGAAGAAGGCGTTCCGTATTGGCGAGCTGCTGCATCCCGAGCGGATGTACGCGCGCGTCAAGGACATCGTGGAATGGAAGAACCTCACGGTGGAAAAGGGGTACGGGCATGCGCCCATCACGGCAGAGGAAGTCATCGACTACCTGAAGACATACGGCGAGCCGCTCAAGGACTATATCTGCGACGTCGGGCTGTACCTCAACGAAGCGCACAAAGCGGGCAAGCGTATCATGTTCGAAGCGCAGCTCGGCGCCCTGCGCGATATTGATTTCGGTATCTATCCCTACACGTCGTCCTCGTCGACGATCGCGGCATACGCGCCCATCGGCGCGGGCGTACCCAACCTCAAGCTGGATAAGTCCGTCGGCATTATGAAGGCGTATTCTACCTGTGTGGGCGAGGGACCCTTCACGGCGGAGTACTTCGGTGAGAAGGCGGAACAACTGCGCGCGGCGGGCGGCGAGTACGGCGCCGCGACGGGCAGGCCCAGAAGGGTGGGACCCTTCGACGTGGTCGCGTCCCGCTACGGCATCCGTTGCCAGGGCTCGGACGAGATCGCACTCACCAAGCTGGACGTTCTCTCTGAGTTTGAAGAGCTGGAGATCTGCACGGCGTATGAGCTGAACGGCAAGATCATCCATGAGTTCCCGTTTACCGATGCGCTCGATCTGTGCAAGCCTGTCTTTGAAAAAGTCAAGGGCTGGCATTGCGATATTACGTCCTGCCGCAAGTTTGAAGATCTTCCCAAGGAGGCGCAGGACTATGTGCTGCTCCTGGAAAAACTCTGCGAGTGCAACATCAAGTACATCTCCGTCGGCGCGGAGCGCGAGCAGATCATCATTCGCTGATTTATGACAAAGACCTTTTACAAGATGCACGGCATCGGCAACGACTATATCTATTTCGATTGCTTCGACTGGTTTCCCGCCGATCCGTGCGCCGTTGCAAAAAAACTCTCCGACAGGCACTTTTCCGTCGGCGGGGACGGCGTCGTCTTTATCTGCCGCAGCGAAGTTGCCGACGCAAAGATGCGTATGTTCAACGCGGACGGCAGTGAAGGAAAGATGTGCGGCAATGCCATCCGCTGTATCGGGAAGTTTCTCTATGAGATCAAGGGCATGAAAAAAGACGTGCTTACCGTGGAGACGCTCAGCGGTATCAAGACGCTTGTGCTTACGGTGGAGGACGGAAAAGTCGTGTCCGTCCGCGTGGACATGGGGGCGGCGGAGCTGCGCCCCGCGCACATTCCCGCAGATTTTTCGGGCGAGCGCGCCGTCAACGTCCCGCTCGAAGTGGGGGACAGGGAGTACCGCGTCACCTGCGTCTCCATGGGCAATCCCCACTGTGTGACCTTCGTTGACGATCCCTATGCGCTCGATCTGGAGAAGATCGGGCCCATGTTTGAGCACGACGGGCATTTTCCCGAGCGCGTCAATACCGAGTTTGTGCGCGTGGACGGGAAGAATGAACTGACCATGCGCGTCTGGGAGCGCGGCAGCGGCGAGACGTGGGCGTGCGGCACGGGCGCGTGCGCAACGGCGGTCGCGGCGTGCCTCATGGGCTATTGCGACGAAAATGCGGACATAAAACTGCATCTGCGCGGGGGCGATCTCACCATCCGCGTCACCCCGCACGCCGTCTATATGACGGGGCCCGCGGCGTTCGCCTTCAGGGGCGAAGCAGAACTTTGAATACATTCGATCACTTGCCTGCATTTTCGTCAGGCGACAGATATTTTTACCGGAGGAAGAAGCAGGTATGACGAAATACATCTTTGTCACGGGCGGCGTTGTCTCGGGACTGGGAAAGGGCATCACGGCGGCATCCCTTGGCCGCCTTCTCAAGATGCGGGGCTACAAAGTGGCGTCGCAGAAGCTCGATCCCTATATCAATATCGACCCGGGGACGATGAGCCCCTATCAGCACGGCGAAGTGTTCGTCACCGAGGACGGCGCAGAGACCGACCTCGATCTGGGGCACTACGAGCGCTTCATCGACGAGAACCTCAACAAGTTCTCCAACCTCACTACGGGCAAGGTGTACTGGAACGTTCTCAACAAAGAGCGCAACGGCGAGTACCTCGGGCAGACGGTGCAGGTCATCCCGCACATCACCAACGAGATCAAGTCCTTCATCTATCAGGTCGGCAAGACAACAGGCGCCGATATCGTCATCACCGAGATCGGCGGCACGACGGGCGACATCGAGTCCCAGCCCTTCTTAGAGGCGATCCGTCAGGTCGCGCGCGAGGTGGGCAGAGAGAACTGCTGCTTTATCCACGTCACGCTCGTTCCATATATCTCCGGTTCGTGTGAATTCAAGAGCAAGCCCACCCAGCACTCCGTCAAGGAATTGCAGGGAATGGGCATCTTCCCTGACATCATCGTGGCGCGCGTGGACGCGCCCATGCCCGACAGCATCCGCGAAAAGATCGCCATGTTTTGCAACGTGCGCCCGGAGTGCTGCATCGAAAACCTGACCGTTCCCGTGCTGTACGAGGCGCCCATGATGCTGGAAAAGAGCAATCTATCCACGATCGTGTGCAATATCCTGCACCTTGATCCCCGCACGATCGACATGACCGAGTGGCAGGAGATGCTCGATCGCATCCATTCCCGCGAAAAGGTGGTCAAGATCGCGCTGTGCGGCAAGTATGTGCAGCTGCATGACGCCTACCTCTCCGTCGCCGAAGCGCTCGCGCACGGCGGATACGAGACGGGCGCGAAGGTGGAGATCGACTGGGTGGATACCGAGGCGCTCACGGAGCAGAACGTCGGCGAGGTCCTGAAGGACGCGGACGGCGTGCTCATACCCGGAGGCTTCGGCGGGCGCGGCATCGAGGGCAAGATCATCGCCTGCCGCTATGCGCGTGAGCACAATATCCCGTATCTCGGGATTTGTCTCGGAATGCAGGTCGCGGTCATCGAGTTCGCCCGCAACGTGCTGGGTCTCAAGGACGCCAACTCCTCCGAGTTCTATCCCGAAGGCAAGCACTCCGTCATCGACCTCATGCCCGATCAGTACGGCGTCAAGATGGGCGGCACGATGCGCCTCGGCGCCTATCCGTGCAAGGTGCTGGGCGACAGGATGAAGGAGGCGTATAAGACCGATCTCATCCACGAGCGCCATCGCCACCGCTTTGAGTTCAACAACGACTATCGCGAGATGTTCGAGGCAAACGGGATGAAAATTGCGGGCACTTCCCCCGACGGCACGCTTTGCGAGGCGGTGGAGATCCCGGCAAACGATTTCTTTGTCGGCGTCCAGTTCCACCCCGAGTTCAAGTCGCGCCCCAATAACGCGCACCCGCTCTTCCGTGAATTTATCCGCCACGCCGGCGCGTATGCGGAGAAGAAAGGCAACTGAAATGAAGATCAACGAAAACTATCTCAATCTCAAGGACAGCTATCTCTTTGCCACCGTCGGCAGAAAGACGGCGGCATATAAGGCGGCGCATCCCGAGAAGGACGTCATCCGTCTCTCCATTGGCGACGTCACGCGTCCTTTGGCGCCCGCCGTCATCGAGGCGATGCACAAGGCGGTGGATGACATGTCCCGTGCCGAGACCTTCCACGGCTATGGTCCCGATCAGTACTGCTACGGTTACGACGTGCTTATCGATTCCATCAAGGGCAGCTATGCAAAAAAGGGCGTCACGCTCTCTTCGTCCGAAGTGTTCATCTCGGACGGCGCCAAGTCGGACTGCGGCAATATCCTCGATATCTTCTCTGAGGATAACGTCGTCTTGGTGCCCGATCCCGTTTATCCTGTCTACCTGGATACCAATATCATGGCGGGGCGCAAGGTCATCTTTGCGGACGCCACAAAGGAGAACGGCTTCCTGCCCATGCCCGATGAAAGCGTCAGGGCGGACATCATCTATATCTGCTCGCCCAATAACCCGACGGGCGCCGCATATACCATCGAGCAGCTGAAAAAGTGGGTCGCGTATGCCAAAAAAATGGACGCGGTCATCCTCTATGACGCCGCATACGAATATTTCGTGGATGATACCGTGCACGCGCGCAGCATCTACCAGGTGGAGGGCGCCAAGGAGTGCGCCATCGAGTTGTGCTCCTATTCCAAGACTGCCGGCTTTACGGGGGTACGCTGCGGTTACACCATCGTACCCGAGGCGCTCATTCGCGGCGGACATTCCCTGAACAGGCTTTGGGCGCGCCGTCAGTCCACCAAATTCAACGGCGTCTCCTATATCACGCAGATGGGTGCGGCGGCGGTGTTCACCGAGGAAGGGGAGCGCCAGATCCGCGAAAATATCGACTACTACCGCCGGAACGCCAAGACGATCGCGGACTGTCTGGACGAACTTGGCATCTGGTACACGGGCGGCAAACATTCGCCCTACATCTGGCTCAAGTGCCCGGACGGCATGGACAGCTGGACCTTCTTCGACTACCTTCTGGAGAATGCCAACGTCGTCGGTACGCCCGGCAGCGGGTTCGGCAAGAACGGCGAAGGGTTCTTCCGCCTGACGGCATTCGGTACGCATGAAAACACGGAGCGCGCCTGCGCACGCATCAAAGCGCTCCTCAAAAAATAAATATCGCACGGGGTTCCACCATGGAGAGAAAGGAAACAGGCGTCCTGTGCCATATTTCATCCCTGCCGGGGAAATACGGTATCGGTTCGCTGGGAAAAGAAGCGTATAAATTTGCCAAGCTGCTTGCAAAGAGCGGCGTAAAATACTGGCAGGTATTGCCGCTGGTGCAGACGGGCTACGGCGATTCGCCGTACAGTTCAGTCGCATGCACGTCGGGCAATCCATATTTTATCGATCTTGACATGCTTGCGGAAGAGGGACTTCTCACCAAGGAGGAGCGCCTCGCCGCGCAGCATGAGGGCGCGGCGGACTACGGCGCGCTCTACAAGGAGCGGTATGTCACGCTCAGAAAGGCGTTCTCCCGTTTTTTCTTTGACAGCGAGGAGTTCCGCGCCTTTGTCAGGAGCGGCGTCTGTGAAGACTATGCGCTGTTCATGACAGCCAAAAAGGTGTACGGCGAAAACTTTCTCTTTTGGGATGAGCCGCTCAAATTCCGCGATCCCGACGCCTTGGAAAAGCTGCGCACCGATTTTCACGAAGAGTACCTGTTCTGGAACTTCCTGCAATATACCTTCCGCCGTCAATGGAAGGCGCTCAAGGCGTATTGTAACGGACTTGGGCTGAAGATCATCGGCGATATTCCGCTCTATGTGGCGGGGGACAGCGCCGACGTCTGGGCGCATCCCGAGCTTTTTAAGCTGGACAAAGAACTTCGTCCGACCAAAGTTGCGGGCGTTCCGCCCGACTATTTTTCAGAGACGGGGCAGCTTTGGGGCAATCCCATCTACGACTGGTCTGCGCACGAAAAGCAAAACTTCGCATGGTGGACGGATCGTCTGAACAACGCGTTGGAAACATACGACATCGTCCGCATCGATCATTTCCGCGGCATCGACCGCTATTACGAGATCCCCGCATTCGCCGAGAATGCCGTCAAAGGGGAGTGGAAGGCCGGGCCGGGCAAAAAGCTCTTTGCCCGCATCAAGGATAAGGATCGCTTCATCGCGGAAGACCTGGGCATCATCGACGAGGGGGTCGTCTCTCTTCGCGACGGGCTCGGTTTCCCGGGCATGAAGGTATTGCTGTTTGCGTTTGACGGCGATCCCGAGAACGAGTTCCTGCCCTCCAATATCACGGAAAACAGCGTCTGTTATACGGGCACGCACGATAACGACACGGTCGCGGGGTATGTCAAAACATTGTCTGCCGAAGAACTGCTCCTGTTCCGCTCACGCGTGGCGCAGACGCTGCAGGAACAGCGAAAATATATCCGTCTCGGGAAGAAGCCTGAGGATGTCGCCCAGGCGCTGTGCAAGCTTGCGTTGTCCGTGCGCTCGAAGCTGACCGTCCTGCCCGTGCAGGATATTCTCGGATTGGACAATAGCGCACGCATGAACCATCCGAGCACAGAACAGGGCAACTGGCGGTTTCGGCTGGAGCGCCGGCCGCGGCGCGGGGTCATGCGCAGGTTAAAACATTGGATCAAATTGTACAGGAGATAGATTTATGGTAAACGACAAGGAAAAGAAGGGCTTCTGGAAGGAGTTCAAGGAGTTTATCACGCGGGGCAACATCCTCGACATGGCAGTCGGCATCATCGTCGGCGGTGCATTCACGGCGATCGTCAACGCGCTGTGCAACAATATCTTAAAGCCGATCGTCAACTGGATCCTGGCGCTCATTCTCGGCACGGACTCCCTGAGCGAGGTCTATACCTTCCTTACGACGGCGTACACGACGGACGAGACGGGTGCACAGGTCATCGATCTTGCAAACTCCATCTATATCGACTGGGGTACGTTCATCAATGCGATCATCAACTTCCTGCTCATTGCGATCGTGCTCTTCCTCATCATCAAGGCGCTCATGAGAGTACAGAAGATGAGGGACGAAGCAAAGGCCGCGATCGAGGAAGCCAAGAAGAAGGCAGAAGAGGAGAAGGCTGCAAAGAAGGCTGCGGAGGAGGAAACTTCTGCCGCGGCTGCCGGGGTCTCCGCTGCGGACGCAACGGCTGCGGCGCCCGTAGGCCCCGAAAAGAAGGAATAATTTCCGGAAACAGGACCGACGCCGCGGCGTCGGTCCTGTTGTTTCGTCGGAAAAATCCTTCGCTTATTTTGCAAACAGGCGCAAAAATCGATTGCTTTTTTCGGGCATATGTTGTAAAATAAGCAAGTATTGCAGAGATGGCGGAGCGGTCGAACGCGCACGATTCGAAATCGTGTGATGCAGGAATGTATCCAAGGGTTCAA
>CALVWM010000055.1 GCA_944367185.1 uncultured Clostridia bacterium
GTAAACAGCGGCATTCCGCTGAATAAGACGCAGCGGCGGCAGGTGGACGCCGAGCAGCTTCGGCTCCCCACGCATATCGATCGTTTGGGCATCAGGAGCTTTCTCGATACGCTCACCTATCCGCTGTACTTTTTGGACTTCGAGTCCTTCCAGCTCTGTGTGCCGCCCTACGACGGCACCTGGCCCTATCAGCAGATCCCCTTCCAATACTCGCTGCACTCTTTGGAGCGCGCGGACGGCGAGCTCAAGCACAAAGAATTTTTGGCGGATGAAAATTCCGACCCCCGCCGCGAGCTCGCCGAGCGGTTGGTTGCGGATATCCCTGCGGATGTGTGCGTTCTGGCGTACAATAAGGGTTTTGAATGCGGACGGCTGAAGGAACTCGCCGAAACATTTCCCGACCTCGCCGAAAAACTATTGGCGATTCGCGAAAACGTGCGCGATTTGTTGGACGTGTTCCGCAACGGCTATGTCTACGACCGCGCGATGGGCGGGAGTTTTTCGATCAAAAAGGTACTGCCCGCGCTCTTCCCGAACGACCCGAATTTGGACTATCACAATCTTGCGGACGTACATAACGGCGGCGAGGCGACGGATACTTACCTTTCCTTACGCGGTATGGAAAGAGAGGAGCGCGATAAACTGAGGAGAAGCCTTTTGGCATATTGCGGCCTGGATACTCTCGCCATGGTCATGCTCTGGCAGAGATTGAGGGAGTTTTGTGTGGGGAATTAAATTGCAAAATTATTTAAAGTAAAATTGTTTAGATAAAAAATAATATATAAGGAGTGTAAATTATGGCTGAAGCTAATAAGGATACGATTACAATTTTTTTGAATCAGAATAATTGTCACGCAGAGGCAAAATATGATCCCGATACCAATGTTACGACGATATTGGCAGATGGAGGGGCGTCGAAATGGGCGGAGGCGAGTAATGCAATACCAAAAAGTGTAAGAGATTGGCGCGAACAAATTGTGAGAGGCGAAGTAGTAGACGCTACAGGAACGTTTGTAAAAGATCAGCCTATTATAACAAAACGTAAAGGATATACCTCGTTGTCTCCGGCAGCGGGGGTTATTACAGGAAGATCGACGCAAGGGACAACGGCGTGGAAAGTAAAAGACGAAGGTAATGAAACTGCAATCGATGATTACTTAAAACAAAGGGGAGTTTTAGATGCTGATGGGCATTATATTTCCCCCGAAAATCGGAAGGATTCAATTGCAGTTACAACCGAAGCTGTGGTGGAAGACGATCCGCAAGATATGTCCTCAAACGAAGCGATTCGAGGTTATCTTCATCAAAACGTCATTTTTTATGGTGTTCCCGGCTGCGGGAAGAGCTTCTTTATTCAAAATCTTCTGAAAATAAAAGATGACGACGGAAAAATCATCGATATGCCACGCTCTTATTATAAGCGCATTTTGTTCCATCCCGAATACTCATACAGCGACTTTGTGGGGCAGCTGAGGCCAGAGGTCGGAGATGATAACAAGATCACCTACAAATTTGTTCCCGGGCCGTTCACCGAGATTCTGCTCGATGCGTATAAGGATCGAGAGCATGATTATTTTCTGATCATCGAAGAGATCAACCGCGGTAATGCGCCCGCGATTTTCGGCGATCTGTTCCAGTTGCTCGATCGAAAGGACGGCGTGAGCGAATACAGTATAGATAACAAAGATATTCTCGATTATTTTGAAAGGGAATTGGAGATTGCAAGGGAATCGGAAAAAGATGATATCAGTGCAATGGCGCAGGCGGTTGAGACGATCAAAAGGGAAGGGGTCAGAATTCCCGAAAATCTCACAATATTTGCCACGATGAACACCTGCGATCAGAATGTCTTTACACTGGATACCGCGTTCAAGCGTCGTTGGAGGATGAGCAGGATCGAGAATAAGTTCGATTCGATTCTTTCTACATGGAAAATTCAGTTTGAGAACGGGAAAGATGTTTCATGGAAAGACTTTGCTGAGAAAGTCAACGACGCCATTCTCAACAACTGCAATGACGGCACGGCGGCTGAGGATAAGCAACTCGGCGCATTTTTCGTGCAGGCAGACGACTGTGCGGACGCTGAACGCTTTGCACAAAAAGTGCTGATGTATCTGTGGGACGACGTGGCAAAGTACGATAAATCGCAGCTCTTTGATACCAATGCATATAAGACGCTGGACGCAGTCATTGATGCCTTTGCCAAGGGCAAAAATGTATTTTCCGCGAATTGTACCCAATTAAAGCAACTGTATGATGGTCTGCCCGCAGATTTACAGGCGGCATCGGAAGAAAATTCTTCGGAAAACGCACCTGCGGAAGAAAACGAAGGTTCGGTTAAAGCATGAGTGACGGTGTCGAATTCGTCATTCCCTCGCAGAAGGGGGAGAGTGAATATGTCGGGTTTGATTTGCGGGAGGATGCCGTTCGGTTCGTGTTTCCGTGCAGGTATTTTCCGCCGGAAGAAGCCGGCAGTACGGAGGAAGAAAAAGCTGTCCGGACGCGCAAACTGAAAGCGGAGGCAAGGAAAATTCTTTCGCTCATCAAGCAAGTCCAGAAAGAATTTTCCCTTGGCGGCGGTGAGGGGGAGACTACTCGGTTCTATTCCATGATCTGGCTGCTTCGGGACTATATCGATCGCGGATATTATACTGAAACCGAGCATGTGATCGGGAAAGGCGATCACGGGAAGATCGTCTGGAAACGCACGCTGCGGGACAGCGGGATTTATTTTGACGGGCGCAATCTTCTCTATCGGGATTTTTTCGTCAGGAAGAATAAGCCCGATGACGCCAATCTTCTTGCACAGATCTATAAGTGCTGTCTCGCCGAATCTGCCGAGTATTTAGGATTTCTTTATAATGTTTCGCAGACGGAGCGCTCCGTCTTTCGGATCGATTCGGAGCATGACGTCGGGTTCATGTGTTATCATGTACAAAGAGAACTCGGACGGACATTCAACTCCTATAAAAAAGTGTTGCTCCGTCACCTTTTGACCATTTTGCAAGGCAAACAGGGCAGGTTTAGGGCGGTCAGTCTCTATATGCATGACAGGGAATTTGAATACGTATTTGAATTTCTTGTCAACAGCGTATTCGGAACGGAAAATGTACACGAATATTACAATGAGTACTACTATGTAATCGGCGAAAAGAAGATTTCGGCTGCAAAACTGCGTCCCGATACGATTATGCGAGGTTCAAGGCCCGGAGATCCGGATTTCTTTGTGATTGACGCGAAGTATTATAATTACGGCTATACCGAAAATCCGCGCGATCTTCCGCAGGCCTCTGCGATCGCCAAGCAGATAGGGTACAATTTTTATCTGCACAAAAATTATATAGATGAAAAAGGAAATGGAGGCAAGACCTTTTATTCCGTTTTTCTTCTTCCGTTTGCCGCAGAGCGGAAAGACGGGGAACTTGCTTCCATTGACTGCGCATTTCGGCTCGTGGGATATGCTACCAACAGGAAAGCTCCCATGGCAAGTGGCCGTGCAGAGAACAAAGTTGCGGTTTGCCTTGTCGATCTGAAAATGTTGGTGGACGTCTGTTTTCACGAGGCACATACGGTCATTGAAAAGGCGATCGGGAAAAAAGAGATGCGCGATGCCCTGCGGCGGGCGGTTCGTCGTATTTTCTGAGTACTTTGCCGAGGTTGATTGCACCGTTTTTGGTGCATGGATTGCAGTATCATAGAGTTGTAATCAGGACAGCGGCAACTGGCCTGTAAATTTGTTTCGGCATGGGAGGAATTATGCGGGAAGACGGATATGAACCCAAAAGACTTGCGCTTTTGCGCATTTTGCAGATTCTGGAGGAATACAGCGACTGCGAGCATCCGATGACGCAGCAGGAGATCGCCGAGCGGCTGGAGCGCGATTACGGCATTTTTTTGGAGCGCAAAGCCATCGGCAGAAATATTCAGCTGCTGAATGACGCAGGTTTTGAGATCACTTCGCGCGAGAACCGCGGGGTCTATCTATCCTCCCGTCGTTTCGAGGAAGGGGAACTTCGGCTGCTGATCGACAGTGTGACGTTTTCCCGCCATATTCCGCCCAAATATGCGGACGAACTCATCGGGAAGCTTCGCTCGTGCGGCAGCAAATACTTCGGCAAGTCCGTACATCTCGTCAGGGGCGCAGATCTGTTGCATTGCTCGCAATCAAAGGATATTTTCTATCTGATCGAATTGCTCAATGATGCGATCGCAAATGAATGGCAGGTATGTTTTATGTACAATGCATACGGGGTCGACAAAAAACCGCACCCTGTCTGGGAGTCAGTGCAAACGGTCAATCCCTATCGGCTTGTCGCGGCGAACAACAACTATTACCTGGTCGGAAATATCGATGTGTACGACAATCTGACGAACTTTCGCCTGGATAAGATCACGCAGATCGAGCTTACGGACAAGCCGCGCAAAAATATCCGCGATACGGTCGCAGGAACGATCCGGCTCGGCGCCTATCTTGCGGCACATCCCTATATGCTGACGGGGGAGCCTGTGCATATTGTGGCGCGGCTTGAAAAGAAGTCCATCGAGGTGGCGATCGACGCCTTTGGCGACAATTTCACGCTGTCGGAGGAGGATGACGGCACGGTAACGATCTCTGCGCAGGTCAACGAGGAGGACGCCTATTACTGGGCGCTCCAGAACGGGGATCTCGTCGAGGTTTTGCAGCCGCAATCGCTGCGGGACAGGCTCCGTTCTGCCGTCGGAAAGATGCGGCGCAAGTATCTGCAGACGGATGCGGATGCGTATGGCGAGGCGGTCGCCAATGCAAAGCGCAATGGCGATCTGAATATTGCCGATCATTCCGTCCGTTCGCGCATTGGCAAAGATGATTTTTCGCGTCTGTGGCGATTGTCGCTCGTCAATACCGATGTCAGCGATCTGTCTTTTGTTACGAAATACCGCGGTTTGAAGTGCGTCAGGATCGTCAACTGTCCGGCTGTCGATTTCTCTCCCGTTGCGGAGCTGCCGAAGTTGGCCCTGCTTGAGATCCGCACGACCAATCTCACGTCGATTGCGTTTTTGCGCGGAAAGAAGCTGGAGGAGTTGATTCTTTCCGATAACCCCGTTGCGGACTTTTCGCCGCTGTACGAAATGAAGGGACTGAATTATTTGACAATTGGGACGGAAACGGCGGAGCGGCTTGATTTCGATCGCCTGCGCGCCACGTATCCTGAGATCAAGATCAGTGTGCGGGAGAAATATGATGATATCGCGCCGGAACGTGTTTTACGGCCTGCGCCAACGGGATATCCCTCCAACGTGTTGGAGATCGTTTTCAACGACGGACAGCCGTTTACGGCGGACGAGCGTGGGCTGGAAGCCTTTTTGCGCGATCATATCCCCATCCGTCTGACGGAGGAAGAGGCGGACTTCTTTTACAGGCGTTTTCGCGATGGCAAGAGTTGTCTTGAGATTGCCATTGATCGGGGAATTCCCGTCTCGGCGCTCGTCCGGCAGGAATATGTTATCCTGCGCAAGCTTCGCCACCCGTGCTCCTCAAAACTGCTTGCAAAGTTCTTTCTTTCGCATGGAGAAAACGAGGAAGTGTAGGTACATTTTGCATGAGTGTGCTGTACAATTCAGAATTTGCATTTTGTGATTGAATTTTTATGAAATAATGTGAAAACAGGAGGATATATGGACGAAAGAAAAACATGGTGGGGTATCTGTGTTGGTGCTCTTACGATTTTATGTGTTATAGCGGTGTGCTTATACGGTTTTTTACCGCGCCACCCAAAAGATTATTCGTATCTTGCGGAGTATGAGCCTGTGGCGACCGTGAATATGGATGATGTTGTGTTGGAGAACGAAGCCGAATTATGCTACACTACGCACCAGAATATGATTTCCATTTATAACATTTACGATAACACGGAACCAGGTGAATTTGTATTCACCTATCAGGGCATATAGAGCAACTGAAAAATGAGATCAATACATATATTGCGAGCCTGAACTGGCTGCAAAGTGCCAATCGGAATGAAATCAATACGATACTGGAGCGGGCGTCACAGCAGGCGCAAGAATATTACGACAGGGAGATTGCGCCTTGCCAAGAACAGTTAAAGTTGGTCAATGTGGCTTTGGAAGATACCAAACAGCTTCATGAAATTGTTCAAAAGATAAATGGCGATATTGTTGGGATTGGAACACAAGGCGGGAAAGTCGGCAAACGACAGGAAGAAGATATCGGACGATCGTACACAATGTTGCGGCAATGCAGAGAGAAAGTGCTCAAGGATTTGAAAGCTGTCCCTGCTCTCAAGATGCAACCGGGCGAGCCGAAGGAGGTCGCCCGACTTATATCGGACCTTACGAAGATAAAAAACGCTCTTGATAAGAAGGTGAATGTTTCTTATGAGGACTTGATGCAGTACATGGATCAGAACGATAAGAAAAAAATGATCCATTTTATCGATCTGTTAAATAATGTGTTGATCGGCGTTGCGATCACAAGCGACGGGGTGTTGAAGCATCATACTTATCCGCTTCTCACAAGATTGGTGGGAGTTGCAACTTTAAACACCGATTGTATAGGCTCTGCGCCCGGGTTGGAGGAAACGTATTCGATCGTTTGCCGAGAAGAATACGATAAATTGTGCAGTTTTATCCAAGGGTATCAGCTGCCTTATCAGAAAGTGTGCCCGGATGTATTTGTTATTCTTTCAATAAAATATTTACGAAAATATATACGGCAAGACGAAGAAAGCCCTGATTTTGAAAGAATGGCATTCCTTCTTGCAGATGGCTCCCACAATTGTGACGAAAAACTTGTTTTCTCAGTCGGCTATCTCACTAAGATTCTGAATTTGATTCAGCTGAACCCGTCCTTGGACTTCCCCGCACTCGCGGAGCGGTTGTTTCGAGAGATTGGCGCAAGGCTTCCCGCCTCATTCAGTGAAACTTATATATCGTTGCTGCGTTCGTTTGCGGTGTCGTATCGGGAAACGCCGGAACAGATCCTTGTCACGGAACAGCGATATTATTGGCAGAAGAAACTGAATCAGGAAAAAGAGCAGGCAGAATACGATCGAGAGATGTACAGAGAGGAAGCCGCGCGGATGCGCCGGCAGCAGGAGAGATTGGCGCGAGAAGAAGCTGCAAGGCAAGATGCGCAAAGACAAGCGGATGAATGGAAGCAAAAACAGCGGGCGGATCAGGAACGCCGAGACAGAGAACGCGAAAGTTTCCGACAGGCTCAAAAAGAATCTACGGACAGATCTAAGGCGATGCAGCTTTGTCGGAAATGCGCGAATTATGGACATGGCTGTCATGGTGGGATTTTAGCTTGCGGTAACTTTAGACCAAAAAAATAAAAATCAAAAAAGACAAAGGATGTCCCTAAATCGGGACGTCCTTTGTCGTATAATGGAAGTAAGAAAGAACGTAAGGGGGCACAACAAATGGCGGAAAACAGCGGACGGCATCCCTGTCCAGTATGCGGCAGGACGATGTTTGAAGAATATGATTCCTACGATATCTGCATGGTTTGCGGTTGGGAGGACGACGCCATGCAGGAGGAATTTCCCGACGAGGGCGGCGGTCCCAATGCCTCGCTCAATGAGTGCCGCAGAAGGTATCGTGAAAAGATCGCGGCAGATCCCAATTACACATGGGCGAAGAGCTGCGATGCGCGGAGCTTGCAAAAGGGCATCTTCTGGATCGTCGATCGGGAAAACCTGGAAAACAACGAACCCTTTCTCTTTCGCATTCCCGTGGATTGCGCCGGTACACCGTGTTATCTGACGTCCATTCCGCGCCCCAATTCCAGGCGCGGCGATAACTACAATCATAAGCTGACATGGTACCGGTATGTCCCCGAGGAACTTCGCCGCGGCAAGCCGTATGACTGGTATCCGCGCGGCAGGGTGGAGATCAGGCGGACGGGCAGGGCGACGATCTATCTCAATCCCGATCTTGCCACGGATGCGGTCATCTCCTATATTACGGAAAAATATAACTTGCAGCACCTGAACGTAAAAGTCGTCGCGGACGGTTCCGGGCACTACGCGTATTACATGGATAAATACGTGACAGAGGCGGACGAGGGGCAATCATGAGGAAGTTTTTTATACGCGGGAAGCAGTTGGCGGATAGGGATGAAACTTCGTAGACGGTGCGCGCGGCTGCGCGCAAGACGGGAAAAGCGGAAGCTGAAGCAGCTGCCTCTCGGCAAACAGAAGTGGGTGGACGGGAAGCTATATATCGATGACATTCCTCCCTATGTCGGGTCGGAGGCGACGAGCTTTCTGACGGCGATCATCCGCGACTATCTGCGCACCTTTGCAGGGAACGCCTATTCCGTCGGCGGCGCGTACTACGGGAAAGTGCTCGGCAGCAAGGCTTGGGAACTCCCTCCGACGATGGGGGAGATCGCGAAGATACAGTCGGACGACGATCTGGAGTGTTGGAAGCAGATGGTGAACGACGTCGCGGATGCGTTTGACGAAGCGGATGACCTCTGGCGCGCAGGTTGGGCTGCCGGCCCGGGAGATGTGGGAGATGCGATCTTTTTGCAGCATCGCAAGAAGATCGCGGAGGCGTTTTCCGCGCTCGCCTTCCTCTTTCAGGATCTCAACGAATAAGCGGGTGCGCGCGGAGATGCGCATGAGGAAATAAGATCATCATTGACGAGAGGGAAGATGATGCGTTTTCAAAATCTGAAGGCACTGGCGTCCATTCGGGAGAGGGACGCGCAACAGGCGAAACAACAGTTTGATATTTTGCTGCGGGAGGGCATCCGCAAACGATTCGGACAGTACTTTGATGATGCTCACCGCAGCGTTTTGGAGGAGGAACTGTATGTGATCGGCGTACGCGGGGCGGAGAGCCTGTTTCTGCATTATCTCGATACCCTGAAGAAGATCAGGCGGTTTGCCTTTCCCTATGTCTGCGGCACGGAGAATGCGTCGCTGGTCTGCTACTGCCTGGGTATCACGCAGGTCGATCCCGTCACAACACACAGCCGCTTCGAGCAGTTTCTCCCTCCGGATGACGATTGGCTCCCTGCCTTGCATATCGAGTTGCCCGGCAATCAAAAAGAAGAGGCGTGGCGCCGTTTCGGAGTTGGCGGTCGCTTTGGCTGGATTTATCAAAGAAAACGTGCATTTGAGGTCTCCGTGCAACAGGCGGAACGCTTTTTTATGCGTCCGTCGTTCAAAGATCCCGCCATCTTTGCAACTCTCGTCCCGGACAATGTGCCTGCGGAGCAGGTGCCGAAAACGCTTGCGGAATATGTGCGTTTTTGTGCGGCGGAACGCCGCGGAAGGACCGGAAAAGAGGTGCTGTTTCGGGAGGATGTCATCGAACTGCTTCATGCTGCGGGGTATCCCTATGCGAGGGCAGAGCGGGCGCGGAGGCATTGCGCACCGGGTACGCCGGAGGCAATCAGGCGGGAGCGGGAGAAGTTCTGCCGCATTGCCTGTAAACGGGGTATGCGGCACGATCAGGCGCTGCACATATTTGAAACCTTCCTCGGCGCAAGCCGATTCCCCGTCTCTCGCGCCTGCATGACGGCGGTCGCGCAGTATCGCTACATGGAGATCTATTTCAAACGCAGGGCGGAAAGAGATCTCTCATGATCCGGAGTGGTGAAGTGGTTCCATCTTGCGGGGAACGGTTCAAATGTACAAAATTTGGTACATGAAATGTTGTATCATAGAAGTGTAACCGACGACGGCGCGTGCATGAGAGCGCGATCGCAGCGGAAGAAGGAAAGGGGGGAGCCTATGTGTGTTCATGATCAGAAAAGCAGGCAGAGAAAGCGCGTTTTTGCGCACGCCTTCATGCTGCCCGAAACGGTCTGCGACCGGTACTGCAGGCTGCAGTACCTTGCCGCCGTTTCGGAGGACGGCGAAGCGTTTTGCGGCGAGGTCGATCAGAGCCGTTACAGCGAGTCCGGCTGGGAAGTCTGGGAGGCCTTCCGCGCCTATTGTGCAAAGCTTGGCTTGCGTTCCGGCGTGGATGAGGTGTGGTATTCCGAAAGCGTCAACGAGGCGTTTGACGAGCCCGTCGCGCCCTGCGCGGACTGTAAATATGAGCATTGCTTTGTCCTCTCCGACAACATGGAATATCTCGCCCGCTGGGAATTGCGGCGCATGCAGTGGGGCTATGGCGAAAAGTGCGTGCACCTCGCTGCCCCCGTTCCGCTCGAAGAACTCAAGGCGAGTTGCGGCTACGATGCGGCGAATGAGCCGTACGCAGGGCGCGATCTGTACCGCAAATATCGGGAAGTGATCGACAAGGACACGTTTTCCGAAGAAGAGTGCCTGCGGATGGCAAAATACGTCGAGGACAACCGCCAATTCGCCGCGACGGTCAGCGAAACGTCGGGCGCTATGATCGAAGCGCTCGTGCGTCTGAAAAAGAGTGCACCCGCATTGTATGCAAAGTGCCATGCGATGCTCCTGCGTGATTTTAAGAACGCATCGGAAGACGAGCAGGAAGCGCTCTGCGACTTTTTTGATTGGCTGGACGATGAGGAGCGTGACCGCTGTCTTGAAAACGTGCAGCCGGTTCCCGCGCAGGACGCTCCCGCGTGGGAAGGTAAGATCGAAGCGCTCAGGCGGGCAGAAGAAAGGGGCGTCGGGATAGAGCAATGCGCGGCATACCTTTCCGATGCGATTGAAACAGAGCAAAAGGCAGAAGCCGCCCTCTGGGAACGGCGCAAGCAGGCGCTTGAGGAGTTGCGGCAAAAGTATGCTGTGGAAGCGCCCGTCTGCGGGCCGATGTATATGACGCAGGACGGTGCGCTCATCGACTGCACCTCTTTCCCGAACGGACATGCGGACATTTCCGTCTGGCTGAATGAAAGGGGACTGGAGATCGATCATGAGCCCGGGAAGCCGTCCATGTTGCTGCAATATATGGGCTGGGTACGGCTGAATATCAAGGTCGGGTACGCAGATTATGATGCGTTCGTGCCGACGCCGCAGCAGAAGCAGCGTTTGGCGGAAATTTTTGAGGGTGGGAAAGATGACGGAACGCGAAAGAACGGATGAACAGAGAGTGGGAAGAAAGATTCAGTTCTCCAAGAAGAAAAATGCCGTGACCTTGATCGGATATCTTGCGGGCGAGCGTGTCTTTTGTCTGAGGACGAAGCAAGGGGGCTCCAAAAAACTCGTTGTACGGGAGGACATCTGCACGATCGACGACAATAAGCGCTACTTGCTCACGTCGGAACAGCTTCAGCGGCTGAACGCCGCCCAAGCGCAGTTTGATCTCGACTTCGGCACGGCGCGTCAGGGCGGTGGCGGCTTTCTGTGTGCCCGATCAGACGGGGAAACGCGGTATGCGCGACCGCTTGCGGGCGGCGAGTATCATTTTTTCGCCGAGAGCGCAAACGGCGACGTGCGGCAGAAGAAGGGAACGGTCTTTGATTATCTTACCGATTATTTTGATCTTCGTCTCATTCTTCCCTTCCGCGGACGGGATTTTGAGGCGGAGGAGCGGGATCGGGCGGCGTATCGCAGGCGGGAGGAGGCGCTCCTCACGGCGCTCGGGGACAACTTTATCGCCTGCGAGATAAAGTATCTGAACGATCTTGCAAGCCGCGAAGAGGTGGAATTTCTCATCCGCTCGGACGGAAAGCCCCGCTTTTTCAAGCAAAAAGAGGTGTATGGGACGGAGGATGTCAGACTTTTGAATGCGCAGCCCATCCCGCGCAGTTTCTTTCACCCGTCCTTACAATATCGGATCACGGTGGAGATCGACGGAATGCAGTTCCGGACGTTATACTTCTGGAACAACCATCGTCTCTGGGTGGACGGGGAGGCAAAGAGTACCGGTATTGCGATCTCGGAAGAACTCAAGGAGCGCATTCGTGTCTTTACGGGCGGGGACGAGATATTAAAGAAGCATTGGTGGTAAAGAGATATGTTCGGCGCAATGTTTGGGGATATTGTCGGCAGTCGGTTTGAATTTCACAACTGCCGCAGCAAGTCGTTCGAGCTGTTTCATCCGGACTGTTCGTTTACGGACGATACGCTGATGACGCTCGCCGTTGCCGATGCGCTCGTAAATGCCGGCGGAGCGGATGAACAGACGCTGACGCGGGAGGTCATTTGCTCGATGAAGGCGATCGCCGCGAAATATCCCGATGCCGGCTGGGGGCTCCGGTTTTCGCGCTGGCTGAACGAGGAGAATCCGCAGCCCTACCAAAGTTTCGGAAACGGGGCGGCGATGCGCGTCTCTCCCGTCGGGTGGTATGCCCGCAGCGAGGAGGAGGTGAGGCGTCTCTCCCGGATCGTCACCGCCATTTCCCATGATCATCCGGAGGGACTCAAGGGAGCGGAGTGCGTCGCCATGTGCGTGTATCTGGCGCGCAGCGGCGGTACAAAGAAGCAGCTACTGGCGCTGGCACGGGAGTACTATCCCGAGATCGGCAGTTACACCTGCGCGCAGCTTTCAAAGAGCTATCGTTTTGATGAGAGCTGTCAGGGGACGGTGGCGCAGGCGCTCACCTGTTTTTTTGAGGGGACGGATTTTGAGGATACGATCCGCAATGCTGTGTCCGTCGGCGGGGATACGGATACGATCTGCGCCATTGCGGGCAGCGTTGCCGAGGCATTTTTCGGCATGACAAATCTGCAGCGCCTGTGCGTCATTTTATGTCTGCCCGAAGATCTCACGCCGATCATCACAAAATTCAGGGAGGTATTCAGGCGATGAAATGGGCAGAGAGGATACAGCCGTTCTTTGATGCGTGGCGGGAGCCCTCTTTCATGTTGGCTTGGCACGACCATTGGGTGCGCTGGGGAACGCTCCTGCGCGTCAGGACATTTGGCGACGAGATCCCGCTCAACGTCGAAGTCATCGGCGATTTTCCGCGCGGGCTCAAAAAAGAGGATCCGCTCGGTCTGGAACTGCGTTTCTATTTTCTGAAAGGGGAGTTTTTCCGGGACGAGGCGGAATATGATCGGGAAAGCAAGTCGTACAGGGCGGCGGAGTCCGTCATTCCCTGCGGCACGTTCAGTCCGACGCGCGATCCCGCATTTATCGAGAGCGCGACTGTGCTTCTCAGCGGCACGGTGCTCTCGGCGAGGCCTTTTTTCGTGGACGGGGAGAAGATGTATGCGATCGATCTGCGCCTGTGGGAGAA
>CALVWM010000056.1 GCA_944367185.1 uncultured Clostridia bacterium
AAGACGTCGCAGGTCAGGGAAACGCTGGAGGAGAAAAAAGAGGCATGGGACGAAAAGACAGCGGCGCGCAGGGCGGAAGCGAAGGCGCGCATCGACGAGATCGTCAAAAAGATGCCCAAGCGCCTGTTGAAAGCGTTCCCGTCCCTCTCCTCGCGCAGGAATCCCGATTCCGTTCCGCTCGTCCGCGAGAGCATGGAGAAGGGGAAGGACGGAGCCGCCCGGGCTGCGGCGACGGAGCGTCCCGTGCAGCAGGAAGGCGAAGAGGGAAACCGCTCTTCGCAGGGCGGTGCATCCGACGAGGAATGAACAGATTGCCGCAAAGTATTTTCGATTTCGTCTTGCTTTTTTCGCGTCGGTATGATATACTGTTAGAAACGGCATGAGCCGACACAAGAGGAGAAACGGATGACGCCGAAATATAAAAGGATCTTACTGAAACTTTCCGGGGAGGCGCTCGCGGGCGACCAGCGCTTCGGGCTCAACGAGGACGTGGTCTCCATGGTCGTCGATCAGCTCGTCAAGGTGCACGAGATGGGCGTGCAGATCGGGCTCGTCATCGGCGGGGGAAACTTCTGGCGCGGACGGCAGGGGACCAACATGGACCGCACGACCGCCGACCACATGGGCATGCTTGCCACGGTCATGAACTCGCTCGCGATGATGGATGCGATCGAAAAGCGCGGCATCCCGACCCGCGTACAGACGGCGCTCATCATGACATCGGTCGCGGAACCCTACATCCTCAGGAAGGCGCTGCATCACTTTGAAAAGGGGCGCATCGTCATCATGGCGTGCGGCACGGGCAATCCCTATTGCTCGACGGACACGGCGGCGGCGCAGCGCGCGTGCGAGATCGATGCGGACGTCCTCTTAATGGCAAAGAACGTGGACGGCATCTATGACAGCGATCCTGCCGTCAATCCCGATGCAAAGAAGTACGACCGTCTCACCTTCAGCGACATCATCAACAAGGGCCTTAAGGCGATGGACACGACGGCGGCGACTATGTGCATGGAGAACAACATCCCCGTTTTGGCGTTCGCCCTGTTTGAGAAGGATTCCATCGTCCGCGCGGTCTGCGGCGAGACGCTGGGGACGCTCATCTCCAACGAATAAGAAACCACAATCAAGGAGCTTGATATGATCGAAAACGAACAGGTAGAGGAGATCTTCCTCATTCTCGAAGACAAACTGGATAAGACGGTGAGCGTCCTCAAGGACGAGTTCGCCGCAGTGCGCGCGGGGCGCGCCAATCCGCACATCCTTGACAAGATCCAGGTCGAGGCATACGGCGGCATGAGTCCTTTGAACCAGCTCGGCAACATTGCCGCGGTGGACGCAAGATGCCTCGTCGTCAGTCCCTGGGATAAGTCCCTTCTTAAGGCGATTGAAAAGGCGATCCTCGCTTCCAATATCGGGATCAACCCCACCAACGACGGCAATGTCATCCGTCTTGTGTTCCCCGAGCTCACCGAGGAGCGCAGAAAGGACCTCGTCAAGCAGGTCAAGCGCATGGGGGAAGAGGCAAAGATCGCGGTGCGCAACGTCCGTCGTGAGGCGATGGAATCGCTCAAGAAGATGAAGACGAACAAGGAACTCTCCGAGGACGAGAGCAAGGCGTGCGAGCAGGACGTCGAGAAGAAGATCGCGGCTTCCATCGAGGACATCGATAAGGCGGTCTCCGCCAAAGAGAAGGAGTTGCTCACGATCTGATGGACGAAGCGAGGATCCCCAGGCACATTGCCATTATCATGGACGGCAACGGGCGCTGGGCAAAAAAGCGGCTCATGCCGCGCAGCGCGGGACACCGCGCGGGCATGAAGCGCATGATCGGGCTTTCCGAGCATATCTTCGACCGCGGCGTGCGCTGCTGCACGCTGTTTGCGCTGTCTACGGAAAACCTGTCTCGCTCCAAGGAGGAGCTGGACGGGCTTTTTGCGTTGCTTCGGGAATATTTCCCCGAAAATGCGGAGATCCTGCGGGCCAAAAATATCACATTGCGGGTCATCGGCGACCGATCGCTCCTGCCCGCGGACGTCGTGCAGGTCATCGAGGCGGGCGAAAAGCGCACGGAGGGCGGCACGCGCGGCACTCTGGTGCTCGCGATCGGCTATGGCGGCAGGCAGGATATTCTCTCGGCGGTCAATAAGGCGGTGCGCGCGGGGAAGGAAGTGACGATGGAGGAGTTCTCCTCCATGCTCTCGGAAGGAGATCTTCCCGATCCCGACCTGCTCATTCGCACGGGCAGGGAATTGCGTATTTCCAACTTTTTGCTGTGGCAGGCGGCTTACAGCGAGCTGTATTTCACCGACGTCCTCTTTCCCGACTTTTCGGACAAGGAGCTGGATAAGGCGATCGAGGCATTTTCTCATCGCGAGCGCCGTTTCGGAAAGGCTTGAAGGGCGGAAGAAGGCGTCAGGGATCGAGTAGAAATTTATGGAAGAAAAACAACCGTCGCCCTCTGTGGCGTCCGCGCCGGAGAAAAAGGCGCGGCTCGGGAACTCTCAGCTCAGGGTCATCACGGGTGCGGCATATGCGCTCGTTCTGCTCGCATTTTTTGTGGGCAAGGTACTCGTGCACAAACTCGTGTTTGATGTGCTCATCATGATCTTCTCTGTCTGCGGGACGTTTGAAATGATCCGCGCGTTCGGTGATAAGCTGCACAAGTCGCAGAAGATCGTCGCCATGGTCTTTTCGCAGCTCTGCGTGCTTGTCTATATCATCGCGGACGTCATCTTCACCGACTATCTCGGCGTCGGGTTTCCGGAGGATCCGCTGCAGGCGGTGGGGCGCAACTATGCGCCGCATGCCGCGCTCGTCGTGTTCATCCTCGGCATCGCGGTCATCTTCGGCATCCTCGTCTACGGGCACGAGCGCATGAGCCTGGAATCGGTGGGATATACGCTCATCGCGTACCTCTATCCATCGGTGTTCCTCGTCATCATGTCCGTCTGCAATCACCTTGCCTTCTATTCGGACGCGGCGATCGCGCTCGTCTTTGTCGTTGCGCCCCTGGCGGACGTGTTTGCCTACACCTTCGGAAGGTCGTTCGGCAAGAAGTTCCCTGCAAAACTTGCGCCGCACGTCAGTCCCAACAAGACGCTCGTCGGCGGTTTCGGCGGACTGATCGGCGGGGCAGTAGGCGGGCTTGCCGTATTCTTCATCTACTACGGCCTGAGCCACTGCGTCCAGCTGACGGGCATTGCGCAGTTTGTGCTGCATGCGCCGGAGTTTCCGTGGTACGAACTTCCCTTCTTTATCGGCGTCGGCGTCGTCATTGCGGCATTCTCGCAGTTCGGCGACCTCGTCGAGAGCGCCTTCAAGCGCAAGCTCGGCATCAAAGACATGGGGAATATCCTCCCGGGACACGGCGGCGTCCTTGACAGGATCGACTCCTCGCTCTACGCGAGCCTGGTCGTGGCATTTATCTTTGTCATTCGCATCATGATCACGGGGATCCCCGCATAAAATAGGATGGTTGCGCCCGCCGCAAGGCGGGCGCTTTTTGAAACACTATGACGAACATTGCACTCATCGGCTGTACAGGCAGCATCGGGCGGCAGGCGGCGGACGTCGTGCGCCGCTATCCCGATCGCTTCCGCTTCACCGCACTCGCCTGCGCGAGCAAGGCGGAGGAGCTCTTTGCGCTCTGCGGCGAATTTTCTCCCCGCCTTGCATATTGCGAGGCGGCGTTCACCCCACCTGCAGGGGTGAAGGCGGTCAGGGACAGGGCGGAGCTGTTTGACGGCTGCGACGTCGCGCTCATCGCGGCGGGAGGCTTTGCGGGACTTGCATATACGCTCGCGGCGATCGCGGCGGGCAAAAAAGTCGCGCTCGCCAACAAGGAATCCCTCGTCTGCGGCGGCGAGCTGGTCATGCGCGCGGCCAAAGAGCGGGGCGTGGAGATCGTCCCCGTGGACAGCGAGCATTCCGCGATTTTCCAATGCCTTGCCTTCCGTCGGGACGCCCGTTTTGAAAGGCTCGTTCTGACGGCAAGCGGCGGCCCATTCCTGCACAAGACGAAAGAGGAGCTTGCCCGCGTCACCGCGCAAGACGCGCTCAGACATCCCACCTGGAACATGGGCGCCAAGATCACCGTGGACAGCGCGACGCTGCTCAACAAGGGGTATGAGATCATCGAGGCGAAGTGGCTGTACGGCGCGCCCTTTGAGAAGATCGAGGCGGTCGTCCACCCCGAGAGTATCGTCCATTCGCTCGTGTATTTTGCGGACGGCGCGGCGCTTGCGCAGCTGGGTTATCCCGATATGCGCGTCCCCATTCAGCTCGCGCTCACTTACCCCGAGCGTCTGCCCTGCGCGCCCGCGCTCGATCTTGCAAGGGCGGGTAAACTCACCTTTTTGCCCTTCCCCGCGGAGAAATTTCCCTGCTTTTCGCTCGCCCTGGAGGCGGGACGCGCGGGCGGGACGATGCCCACGGTGCTCAACGGCGCGGGCGAGGTCGCCGTGCGCGCCTTCCTCGAAGGGCGCATAACCTTCCCCGCGATTGCGGAAACTATTCAGGATGCGCTCTGCTTCTTCGCGCGCGAGAGGGTGGAATGCTACGATCAGCTCGCCCAAACGGACGCGAATGCCCGCGCACATGCGCACGCTTTCATCTATGGATCATCTGCTTCTTAACGTGTGGAGCACGATCGGCTCGGTCGCGCTCGCCATTCTCATCCTGCTCGTCATGATCACCGTCCATGAGTTCGGCCACTACATCGCGGGCAAGATCTTCAAGTTCAAGATCGACGAGTTCTCCATCGGGTTCGGGCCTGCGCTCTTCAAACGCAAGTCCAAAAAGACGGGGCAGGTGTTTGCGCTGCGCCTCATTCCCTTGGGCGGCTACTGCGCCTTTGCGGGCGAGGACGGGCTGGAGGACGCGGCAGAAACGCCGTCCGCGCAGCCCCCTGCTGAAGAGCCGTTTCCCGAAATGGCGCAAAAACAGGAGGACGTACTCCCAAAAAACGTACCACAGGCGGCGGAGAAAGCGGTTGATAAGAGCGGCTATTTTACCAACAGGCCGTGCTGGCAGCGCATTATCGTGCTGATTTCCGGCGCGCTGATGAACTATCTTCTGGCGGTACTGCTCATCGTCATCTGTTTCTTTGCCTACGGGCAGACGATGGTCGCCGTCTATAAGGCAGAGCCGACTGCAGAGATCCCCGCGGAATATCAATTGCAGGACTATGACGTGCTGCTCGCCGCTGACGGGCAGGCGCTCTATCTCACCAACGATCTTGCGATCGTTCTCAACGGCAAAAAGGCGGGGGATCGCGTGCAGATGCGTATTTCCCGCGTCGTGGAATGGGAGAGCGATACCCCGCTGCGCCGCGAGGAGATGGATGTGACCATTGTCCTGCGCACGGACGTCAACGTGGAAAACAGCAGCGACCTGGACGGCGTCTGGGCGGCGCTCGGTTTTCAGAACGACGCGGAATCGGGCTATCAGATCGCGGGCGCTCTCTATCGCTTCGGCTTCTGGGAGACGCTGGGCAGGTCGTTTATGTACTCCTTCAAGATCGCGGGTTCGATTTTCCGCGTCATCGGCGAATTGTTCACGGGCAGATTGGGACTGTCTGCGCTGGGCGGACCGGTGACGACCATTTCCATGACCTCGCAGATCGCCTCCTCGGGCGGGCGCGGCTTTCTGGAGATTTCGGGCTTTATCGGCGTCAACCTTGCCGTGTTCAATCTTTTGCCCATTCCCGCGCTCGACGGAAGCAAGGTCATCTTCACCGCGATCGAGTGGGTGCGCGGCAAGCCCGTCAATCGAAAGGTAGAGGCGATCATCCACGCCGTCGGTTTCTTGCTCCTGCTTGGTTTTGCGATCCTGGTAGACGTGCTGCAATTTATATAACGCAAAGGGGAGGTGCGGACGCAGATCGTCCGCACCTCCCGTTTTGATTGCAAATTGATAGGGATTATAAAATCAGACCTCTTCAATCTTGCCGATGCCGTATGTGATCTGCATCAGGCGCTTGTTCATGGGCGTGGGGGCGAGCTGAATGAGGTACTGCCCGTCCATTATGGTCGTCATGCCCATGCTCCAGCCTGCCTGCAGGGTATCGGTGTTGTAGGTAATGAGCATGGGGATGCGCTCCCAGTCCCCTTCGCCGTAGTTGTAGTTGACGTGGTACCACCCCGGATCGCGCATGCCGATATGCTCGCCCTCGCGCTTGGCGGTGACGATGACCGTGCCGTGCTCACCGCCCTGCGGCACCCAGATGACATAGGGCATGCTCCCCAAGAACAGCCCGTCCTTCGTTTCGACGCGCTTGCCTTGCGAGAGAGGATCGCCCCAATCGATGCCGTCGTCCGAAAGCTTACAGTAGATATCGCAGCTCGGGTATCCGACGATCTCATAAACCATGATGTATTTGCCGTTTCCCATCCGCGTGACGACGGGCATGCCGGGGCGCAGCGTCCTGTCGGGTACGGTGACGGTGTATCTGACGTCGCTCCACGTCTTACCGCCGTCTTCCGAGGTGACGAGCGCAAGCGTCTGATTGAATCTGGGGTCTGTGTGCGGGCGCTCGTCCGTAAACGCGACGACGATCCTGCCGTAGGCGTCCAGGTAGATATTCGGCTCCCACACGGGGCCGAGCGCGTCGAAGTTCTGTTCGACTGGCGGCCCGCCCTGCACGACGGAGGAGCGGAACTCCCACGTCTTGCCGTGATCGCGGCTGATATAGAAGGAGAGCTCGGTTGTCGCAAAGCTGAGCGGAACAGAATTGCCGCTCATGACGATGGTCCCCGCGGGCAGGTCTCCGCAGTCCTGCGGCAGTTCGTAGATATGCGGCTGGAAGCGGATGCCGTAGCCGTTCTGCGTGTCCTCGATCTGGGAATATTTCTCCCACGTTACGCCGTGATCTTTGGAACACATGACGGGCACGACGGGCGGCTCCTGGATCGTGGAGTGATCGAAGGTCGCAAGCAGCATGCCGTTGAGTTCTCCGGCATGGTGCAGTTCGATGACGCGCGGATAGAGTACGCCCGACGTGTTGGAATATACTTCCTCGTCGCGCGGCGTAAAGACCACGCCCATGTTCTCGCGTTTTACGTTGATTGCCATAAAGGTTCCCCCCTCAAAATATAAAAGCGCTCCCGCAGGGAACGCAGAATTTCCGCCGCAATGGATCGCCAAGCGTTCACACCGCAATGATTGTATCATACTTTGGCGGAGTTTTCAAGACCTTTGGGAAAATTTGTCCTGCGCGCGGCAAAATTTGTACAGATGCGCACATTGGCAAGGGAGAACGTTTGTCTTTTCCCGCCGTTTGTAGTATAATGAAGCAGTTATGGAAAAGTTCTACGCATATCTTGACAGGATGAAGTTCATCAAGCGCTGGCAGCTTATGCGTTCTACGCGCGAAGAAAATATCATGGAGCACTCCCATCAGGTTGCCGTCCTGACGCACGCCCTTGCCGTCATCGAAAATAAGGTGTACGGCGGAAACGTCAATGTGGAGCGCGCGGTGCTGTACGCGCTCTATCACGAGGTCAGCGAGGTGATGACGGGGGACATGCCCACGCCCGTCAAGTACTTCAACCGCCAGCTGCACGGCGAGTACGCCAAAGTGGAGCAGCTTGCCGTTGATCGCATCGCTGCGACTCTGCCCGAACCTATGCAGGAAGAGCTGTATCCCTATTTGCAGGCGGAAAAGGACTGTGAGGAGTACGTCTTTGTCAAGGCGGCGGACAAGCTCTCGGCATATTTGAAATGCCTGGAGGAGCTTCGCTCGGGCAATAGTGAATTTATTCAGGCGAAGCGGACCATTGAAGAGGCGCTGCACGAAAAGCGCATGCGTTCGGTGGAATACTTCTTCGAGCACTTCGTGCCGGCGTTTGAGCTGACGTTGGATGAACTGGAAGGCCTCTAAAAGTTTTTGAAAAGCATTTCTCGTGTGATACATTGTCGGGCTTGCGTTTTGCCTTGGTACTTCGCGCAGAGCGCTCGTGCAACGCGTCGTCGGAAGCCTTCTGCAAGCAGGGCTTTCTCCTTGCGTTGGTTACGTACGCTTTGTACGCGCCCTGCGGCAAATCCGCGCCCTCCTCGTCTGACACGGAACTGCTTTCCAAAAGGGTAGTGCGGTATTTCGCGTGATACTATGTCGCGCTCCGGCAAGTTTCGGTCTCGTACGTTTGAGTACGTTCCCTCAACTGTTCCTCGCGCTCCTCGTCTGACGCGAATCTACGCCCCAAAAGGGGCAAGCTATATTTCTCGCGAGCTCTTCCTATAAAATTCCAAATTTGAGAGAACAGGTGAACCAATGCGATTCAAATGGTACGGAACGGCGTCCCTTCTTTTGGAGAGCGAAAATACCCATTTGCTCATCGATCCATACCTCAAAGAGTATTCGCCCGTTGTGCCCGTCCCGCTTGCGGAGGCGCGCACGGCGGAAGCCATTTTTATCACGCACCCGCACCTCGATCATTTTCAGGACATCGACGCCTTTTCCGAGGGCGTGCGCCCCGTCTATGTCTCGGCAACGGGCATCTCTCATGCCAAAAAGAACGGGCTGAACGCCGCGTGCATGCGCCTCATCAAGGCGGGTGACGAGGTCAGAGTCGGACCCTTTACGGTACGCGTTTTTCCCGCACGCCATTGCGTTTTTGATGCCGCGACCATTCTGCGCGTCGTCTTTTCGCTGCGCACTTGGCTGCATGCGGGGGACTATATCGCGCTTTTGAAGGCTGCCAAGCGCTTTCGCATCGACAAGAGCGACGTGCTTGCGTTTGAGGTCTCGGACGGCGAGAAGTCGGTCATGGTCTTTGGCTCGGCTGGCATGGACGGGAGAATCGACTATCCGCAGGGCGACGATCTGCTGTTCTTTCCCTATCAGGGCAGGGCGCGCATGGATCGGGAGATGATTCCCTTTTTGGACGCACTCAAACCCAAGGCGGTCACGATCGATCACTTTGACGACGCCTTTCCGCCCATCACCCATCGCATCAACGCAGAGCGCTTTGTCCCGACCGTCAAAAAGCGCCTGCCCGAGGCAAGCGCCTTTGTGCCCGAGGAGAACGTCTGGTACGACGTTTAATCGGAAATTTCGTGGAAGAGGACGGGCTGCGCCTGCGCAGTACAGACAGCAATCGTGCAGCCTGCCTGCTCATAAAAGGCGAGCGTCGCGTTGACGGGCGCCCCGTTTTGCAAGAGGACGCCCCGTTCAAAGCGCAGGGCGGGCAAAAGCGTCGCGAGCGAGCCGCCGAGGTATTTGACAAACGCCTCTTTCGCCGTCCACAGACGGAAGAAGTCCTCCTCTCGCTCCGCCTCGCTCAGGCGGCGCAGTACCGCCAGCGGAATGGGACGCCCCCGCCACTCGGCATCCAGCCCGACGTCCGCGTCAGAGAAGGCGGCAAAGGTGCGCCCGCCCGTGTGCGACAGGCTGAAAAAGGGCGGCGCGCCGCAAAGGGAGGGCTTCCCGTGTGCGTTGCGCGTAAATTTGGGCGCAAAAATGCCGTACCGTTCCTGCAAAATGCGTGCCACGAAGGCTTCGCTCGGGACGGGCTTGGTCGTATAGAATACGTCGATCATACCGACAGTATATCATATCGGAGGGAAAAAGTAAATGACGAGAGCACAACAGGCAAAGGAGAATTTTCTGCACGGGCTCAATTGCTCGCAGGCGGTCGTGATGGCGTTTGCCGACCTTCTGGACGTGCCCGAAGAGACGCTCAAGGCGGCGCTGCTGCCGCTGGGCGGCGGCATGGGCAGGCTGCGCGAGACGTGCGGCACGGTCTCGGGCGCGGCTGTCACGCTGGGACTACTGTTCCCAGGGATGACCAAGCCGGAGATGTACGCCCTCGTTCAGGAACTGGCGCGCCGCTTCCGGACAAAGAACGGCAGCATCAACTGCGGACAGCTCCTCTCCGGCGCGGGGCTTCCCGTGGACACCTCGCCCAATCCCGAGGCGCGCACGGAGGCATACTACAAAAAGCGTCCCTGTCCCGACCTCGTGTACGACGCGGCGGAGATCGTCGAAGCGCTCTGCATGGAAAAGGGCAGGATCTGACGGGCTTTTTTACAGCATCATGTTGTGGCGAAAGATACAAATACATCGCGCGGCGGCGCGGGCAGAATGCCCGCGCCGCCGCGCATACAAAGTATATTAAACGCCCTCCGCAATCTTTGCGGAGGGCGCGCGTTCATAAAATCGTCTCAAATACAAGTTACAGATCGATGCCGATCTTGGTGCAGGGGACGCTGTCCGAGAGCACTTCGGCGATGGAGTACTTTGCGTTGGCAATGTAGATGGTCGTGCCCTGCGCGGCGGCGTCCTTGACGTACTCCAGCTTGGCGCGCGCGCCGTTCGCGCCCGCACGCGATGCGCCGATGCAGTACTTCTTGTGTTCTTCGATATTCTCGGTGAGTTCGTAGGCGTCCTTCCCGCCAATTTTTTTGACGAGAGTCGTCTCGTTGTCGGGGTCGAGGTAGATGCCGTCCACACTCGTGAAGATGAGGAGCGTCCGTGCCCGCACGAGGCAGGCGATGCGGGAGGCGGTCTCGTCGTTGTCCACGCACTCAAAGACGCGCTTTCTGTCGTGGGAGAGGGCGAGCAGCTCTAAGCGCCTGTTCTCCTCCGAGGACACGGCGTCGTTGTAGTTGACGATGGGGATGGCGTTCTGCTCGCGGCAGCGCAGCAGCAGCCCCTTTAAGTGCTCGCTCTTTTGCTCGTCGTTGAAGTGCTGGTGTTCGACGAGCACCTGCCGCACCGAATACGCGGGGTCGACAAACTGGCGGTAGGTCTGCATTAAAATCGCCTGACCCTGCGCCGCGTAGTCCGTCTTGGCGTGCTCGCCCGCGATCTCCCTGCCCGTGCGCTGCATGTAGTCCAGCCGCCCGATCTCCGTCGCGCCGCTCGAGACCCAGATATACCCCGGGCGCAGCTCGCGCGAGAGGCGTGCCACCCGCGTGTAGTCGATGATGCCCGCCTTGCGGTCGATGAGCGCCATCGAGCCGATCTTTCCCACCAGTTCAAAGTCGAATGTCATCCTTCTTCCTCCGCCCGTCACATGAAGGGCGCACTTTTTACCAATACTATCGGCATGAAGAAACTTCTGCCTGCACTCTTTTTTCTTTTGTTTCTGCCGCCCGTTTTCACGGGCTGCTCCGTCTCCGACATGAGCTCTCTTACAGAACTCTCCCGTCCCTATGTGGGCGAGTATTCTTGCGAGGAGCTTCGCCTCGGAGAGGAGGATATGTTAGACCGCTTTGAATACGTTCGGCTGACGCTCGGTCCCGACGGAGACGCGCAGCTCACCTGGCGCACCGTGGATGGCGGCGAGGGCGCAACTGCGCTGCAATACGAGATGCGCGAGGGAAGCATCACGCTCTCCAGGGCGGGGCGCATGGGCGCGTACACCTTCCCCGTGGAGCAGGGCGCGATCGTCATCACGCACAACCTGGTCGGGCGCATGCTCTATGCCAGATTCTGCATGTGATCACATGAGCGGAATGTTTTCATTTTTGCACAACGTACGCGTTTTTTCGTCCCATACGGAGACCTGAACTTCGCCGATATGCACCTTGTTCAGCATGATCATGCACAGGCGGGACTGACCGATGCCGCCGCCCATCGTTAGCGGCAGTTCGCCCGCGGCAAGCGCCTTGTGAAAGGGAAGGGCAAGCCGGTCGGTGCAGCGTTCCGCTTCGAGTTGGGTAAGCAGGCTTTTTTCGTCCACACGAATCCCCATGCTGCTCAGTTCAAATGCGCAGTCAAGGGGCGGATAATAGATAAGGATGTCGCCGTTTAAGTTCCAGTCGTCGTAGTCCGGAGCTCTGCCGTCGTGCTTGCTGCCCGATCTGAGCTGGCCGCCGATGTTCTTCAAGAACACCGCGCCGTACTGTTTGACCGCCTCCCGCTCGCGCGCCTTGGGGCTGAGGCCCGGGTAGGCGTCCTCCAATTCCTGCGTCGTCACAAAGGCGATCTTCTCGGGGAAGTAGTTCTCCAGCGCGGGAAAGGCGTCGCAGATGTCCTGCGCCGTCTGCCGCATGACCGCATAGATGGTGCGCACCGTCGCCTCCAGAAAGGCGGGCGTTCTGTCCTCGCGCGCGATGACCTTCTCCCAGTCCCATTGATCGACGTACACGGAGTGCAGTTCGTCCAGTTCCTCGTCGCGGCGGATGGCGTTCATGTCGCAGTATAGACCGCGGTGAACGGGAAATCCGTATTTTTTCAGCGCATAGCGCTTCCACTTGGCGAGCGAATGCACGATCTCCACCGTGGAGCCCGTCGCCTTTACGTCAAAGCTGACGGGGCGCTCCACGCCGTTCAGATCGTCGTTGATGCCGCTGCCCGCGGGCACAAAGAGGGGCGCGCTGACGCGCGTCAAGTCGAGCGCCTGCGCAAGATTTTTCTCAAAGGTGTCCTTTACCTGCTTGATGGCAAGTTCGGTCTCCATGAGATCGAGTTTGGATTGATACATAAATAGCCTCCCGACGAGACGTTTTCCGATCGTATAGCACATAGTATAGCACACTTTTTTCAAAAAGGCGAACGATTGCGCGAGAATCTTGAAAAGTTATGCAATTTCCCGCAAAGCATTGAACGAATGTTTGCAATTTGCGGCGAGGTGTGTTATACTGGTCACATGGACACATCGGCACCCGTGCTCACCGCCGATCAGGCGGAGGCGGCAGCGCTCATCGAGGAGTGGTTTTTTCATCTGAATACGCAGATCTTTGTGCTGTGCGGCTACGCGGGGACGGGTAAGACATTCCTCGTGGACTACGTCGTGCGGGACATGGGGCTTGTGCCGGGCGAGAGCGCCGTGTTCGTCGCGCCCACGGGCAAGGCGGCGTCCGTGCTCATCCGCGCGGGCGTGCCCGCAGGCACGGTGCACAGCCTCATCTACACGCGCGAAGAGGACATCGAGGTGGACGAGAACGGCGAGGTCATCTCCGAGCGCTTTTTACGTTTTGTCAAAAAGGAGAAGATCGACGGCGGTATCCGCCTCATCGTGTTGGACGAGACAAGCATGGTTTCGGACGATGTGCTGCGCGATCTTCTCTCCTTTGGC
>CALVWM010000057.1 GCA_944367185.1 uncultured Clostridia bacterium
TCGCAAATAATATTGTCGTTGGTGAACACGCAGATCTCGGAGGCGATCTTCAAGGACTTGCGCGCGATCTCCTCGGCGGAGAAGTCCGTGTTCTGCGCGAGCGCGCGTGCCGCAGCGAGCGCATAGTTGCCGCCCGAACCGATCGCACAGATGCCCTCGTCCGGTTCGATGACCTCGCCCGTGCCCGAGAGAATGAGCAGCGTGTCCTTATCGGCGGTGATCATCATCGCCTCCAGGCGCCTGCCCACCTTGTCGCTGCGCCAAAGCTCTGCAAGCTCGACGGCGGAGCGCATCAGATTGCCCGAAAACTTGTTGAGCATGCCTTCAAAGCGCTCGGAGAGCGCAAAGGCGTCCGTCACGCTGCCGGCAAAGCCCAGAATGACCTTGCCGCCGAAGATGCGGCGCACCTTGTGCGCGGTGTTCTTGAAGATGACGCTCTCGCCCATGGTGACTTGTCCGTCGCCCGCGATCGCCGTCACGCCGTCCTTTTTGACGGCACAGATGGTTGTTGCGTGGAACTCCATATTTTCCTCCTCTTATTTGGCAAGCGCGGCGCGCACGAGATCGATTTCCCCCAGCGCACGCTCTGCCATCAGACGTTTTTTCTCTTTTTTATCGCTCACGTCCAGTCCCCGCAGAATACCGTAATTGGCGTTCATCGGCTGAAAGTGCTTGTTTTCCGCCGCGACATAGCGCGACAGCGCACCCATGACGCAGGCTTCCGAAGGCACGATCGGCGGCTTGCCGTGCAGTTTCCTCCAATAATGGATGCCCGCAAGCATCCCGCTCATCGCGCTCTCGACGTACCCCTCCACGCCCGTGATCTGCCCCGCAAAGAAGAGCATGGGCGCATCCTTGACGGAGAAATCGGCGTTCAAAACGCGGGGCGCATCCAAAAAGGTGTTGCGGTGCATGACGCCGTAGCGCACGAACTCCGCGTTTTTTAAGGCGGGGATGAGGGAAAAGACGCGCTTTTGTTCGCCGAACTTCAGATTGGTCTGACAGCCGACCAGTCCCAAAAGCGACCCTTCCGCATTCTCTCTTCGCAGCTGCAATACGGCGTACGGCCGCCTGCCGCTCTCGTCCGCGAGCCCGACGGGCTTGAAGGTGCCGAAGCGCAGCGCGTCCCTGCCGCGCGACGCCATGACCTCGACGGGCATGCACCCTTCGAAGATCTCCCGTTTTTCAAAGTCCTTTAAGGTGACTTTCTCGGCGGCAAGAAGCTCGGTAACGAACGCTTCGTACTCCTCTTTGGTCATGGGACAGTTGACGTAATCCCCCGTCCCCCTGCCGTAGCGGTCCGCCGTGAACGTGGCGGCGTAATCGACACTCTCCGCCGTGACGACGGGCGCGGTCGCATCGTAAAAATGCAGCCCCCCGCCGAAACGCGCCTCGATCGACGCATACAGCGCGCCCTCCGTCAACGGTCCCGTTGCAACGATTCCCGCCTCGGGAAGCGCCGTCTGCTCGCGGCAGACGATGTGAATGTTGGGGTGTTGGCGCAGTTTTTGAGTGACGTATTCCGAAAACTTGTCCCGATCGACGGCGAGCGCCCCGCCCGCGGGGACACGCGTCCTGTCCGCCGCCTCCATGGTGAGAGACCCGAGCCGGCGCATCTCCTCCTTTAATAGTCCGCAGGCGTTGCCGTAGACATCGTCGCTCTTTAAGGAGTTGGAACAGACGAGCTCACAAAAGGCATCCGACGTATGCGCGGGGGAACGGCGGGCGGGCTTTTGTTCGACAAGTTCAACTTGTTCGCCGCGCTCGGCGAGCTGCCACGCAGCTTCGCTGCCCGCAAGTCCCGCACCGATGACGGGGATCATGCCTGCTGCTCGGGCGGCTTTTTATTGCTGACGCGGTAGCCGCACTCCTTGTTGGCACACTTGACGTTGCCGCGCGCCGTTTTGACGAGCGCGCCGCCGCACTTGGGGCACTTCTCCCCCGTCGGCTCGTCCCAGCTTCTGAAATCGCAGGCGGGATAGCCCGTGCAGCCGTAGTAGAACTTGCCCGTCTTGGTACGCAGCTTCCTGGTCGGCTTGCCGCAGACGGGGCAGACGCCCGCGAGCTCCGCCTCCGCCTTCTCGCCGAAGGGCAGCGTAGACTTGCAGGTCGGGTAGTTGGGGCAGGCGAGGAACTTGCCGTACCGCCCCGTCTTGACGACCATCATCGCGCCGCACTTGGGGCAGGGGGTATCGGAGACCTCCGTCTCCCCCTCGCTGACAATATTGGAGCAGGCGGGATAGTTGGAGCAGGCAAGATAGGTGCCATACTTGCCCGCCTTTCTGACCATGGGCGAGCCGCACTTGCTGCACTTGACGTCGGTGAGCTCGTCGCCGTCCGTCTTGGCGTGGCGCAGCTGCTGCTCGAAGGGCGGATAGAACGCCGCAATGACGGAGTGCCAGTCCTTGCCGCCGTCCTCGATCTCGTCGAGCTTGGTCTCCATGTCCGCCGTGAAGCCGACGTCCATGACATCCGGGAAGTACTTGACCAGCATATCGGTGATGCGGTATGCGACCTCGGTGGGCTTCATGTACTTGCCCTCTTTCTCCACATACTTGCGCTTATTGAGCACGGAGATGATGGTCGCGTACGTCGAGGGGCGGCCGATGCCCTTGTCCTCCATCGCCTTGACGAGGGAGGCGTCCGTATAGCGGACGGGGGGCTTGGTGAACTTCTGCTCGGGCTTGATGCCTTTGCAGTCGAGTGCGTCCCCTTCTTTGACGGGGGGCAGGAGCCCCTTGCCCTCTTCCTCTTCTCCCGACTTGGCATCCTGCCAGACGACGGTATAGCCCGCGAACTTCAGCGCCTTGCCGCTCGCCTTGAGCGTATAGTCGCCGTTGGCGATCTCCGCCTGCATGGAATCATACAGCGCTTCCGTCATCTGCGAGGCGATGAAGCGCTCATAGATGAGCTTATAGACGTTGTAGTGCTTTTTATCGAGCAGCTTTTTGACCGCCTCGGGCGTGCGGGAGAGATCGATGGGACGGATCGCCTCGTGCGCGTCCTGCGCGCCCTTCTTGGAGGCGTAAACATTGGGCTTGGCGGGAAGGTACTCCTCGCCGTACGTCGCCGCGATGTGCTCGCGCGCCGCCGCCTGCGCATCGGAGGAGATGCGGGTGGAGTCGGTACGGATATAGGTGACGAACGCAACGTGCCCGACGCCCTCGATATCGATGCCCTCGTAGAGATGCTGCGCCATGAGCATGGTCTCGGGCGCGGTCATGCCGAGCTTATTGGAAGCATCCTGCTGGAGCGTGCTCGTCGTAAAGGGCGCAGGCGCATGCGACTTGGTAACGCTCTTTTTGACGGACGCCACCTCGTACGTTCCCGCCGCGAGCGCGGCAAGCGCTGCATCTGCCTGTTCCTTGCTCCCGATCTTGCACTTCTTGCCCTTGTACTTTTCCAGCGTCGCCTTGAAGGGGGAGAACTTCTTCTCCTTGTCCTGCAACTCCGCAGTGATCGTCCAGTATTCCTCGGGCTTGAACGCCTGGATCTCCCGTTCCCGCTCGACGACGAGGCGCAGCGCGACCGACTGCACGCGCCCCGCCGAGAGACCGTTGCCGATCTTATCGTTCAAAAGCGGCGAGAGCTTGTAACCCACGAGGCGGTCGAGCACGCGGCGCGCCTGCTGCGCGTCGACGAGGTTGTAATCGATCGTGCGCGGCGCTTCCAGAGCATGACGGACCGCCTTGGGGGAAATTTCGTTGAACTCGATGCGGTTCCTGCCGTCCTTGGGAAGCCCCAACACCGTCTGCAAATGCCAGCTGATCGCCTCGCCCTCGCGGTCGGGGTCGGTCGCGAGATATACCCGGTCGGCATGCGCCGCTTCGTCGGAGAGGCGCTTGATGATCGCCTCCTTTCCCGGGGAGTTGACATAGCGGGGTTCATAATTTTTATCGGTCGCGACGCCGAGCTGCTTTTGCGGCAAGTCGCGGATGTGGCCGCCCGAGGCGTCCACCTGATACTCCCCCTTTAAGTAGCGGGAGATGGTCTTCGCCTTGCTCGGCGACTCAACGATGATGAGATCCATATTTCACCTTGCGGGACAGACGTCCCTCATTTCAATTGCTTATATTGCGGAGAACCTGTTCCCGCCCGCGCGCACCGCAAGCCCCTTCATCTCGAGGGACGCAAGGATCGCCTGCGCCTCAAAGACAGGGATTCCTGTGCGCTCTGCAAGCACGGCCGCATGCAGTTCGCCCGCCTCTTTTAAGACGGCAAGCAGGCGTTCTTCCTTTTCAGAGAGTTGGACGCGCGGTTTTTCCTCTGCCTCCATGCCGTACGCCGCGAAGATATCCCCCGCGCAGGTGCACAGCCATGCGCCCGCCTTGATCATCTCGTTACAGCCCTCGCCCTGCGCCACGCCCACGTTGTGCGGGAGCGCAAACAGCTCCCGCCCGTATTCGAGCGCGCAGTGCGCCGTGATGAGCGTGCCGCTGCGCACGCCCGCGGCGAGGATGAGCACGCCCTCCGAAAGCCCCGCCAGAATGCGGTTGCGCGCGTGGAAGGCATACTTCTTTGTCTTGACGCCGGGCGCGTACTCGGAGAGCAGCAGCCCGCGCCTTGCGACTTCGCGCTGGAGCGAGGCATGCGCGGCGGGATAGGCGAGGTCCAGCCCGTTGGGCAACACGCAGATGAGATTGCCGCCTGCGAGCGCGCCGTCGATCGCGGCGCGGTCGCCGCCCTCGGCAATGCCCGTGACGATGACAAACTGCCGGCTTAGACTTGCTGAAATCGTCTTGCCCGTCTTCTCCGCCCAGGCGGGCAGGATGCGCGAGCCGACGATGCAGAACTTGCGCTTTGCAAGCAGCTCCCTTCTGCCCATGCAATAGAGAACGGGCGGCGGATCGGGGATCGCGCGCAGGGCTGCGGGATAGTCGGCGCCGACAAGCGTCACGGCGAACATGTTCCGCGCGGTCAGACGCGCGATCGCAGCGTCTTGTTCCGCCGCCGAAGGCAAAGGTTCATCTTTATATACACGCTTTGCCGCACTTTCTATCACCGAAACGCAAATTTTTTGCGCGGCGGGCAAACAGACTTCCGCAAGGGCGCGCGCAAGGGCGGGAAGGCGGCCTTCGTCCGCCGTCATGCACAGTCCGATGATCGCCCGTTCCTCCTGCGAATATTCCATGCTCTCTGCCCTTTTCCTGTTGTTCCCGTTCTTTTGTTATGTCAATGTATCGTACAGCCGGTAGGAGACCGCCTCAAAGACGTGCGCGGGCTCGATCGTCTCGCTGTCCGCAAGGTCGGCGATCGTCCTTGCGACCTTGATGATGCGCGAGCGCGCCCGCGCCGAGAGCTGCATGCGCTCAAACGCCGCGCGGAGGATCTCGTCCCCTTCCGCACTCAGGCGGCACCAGTCCGAAAGCTCGCGCTCGCCCATTTCGGCGTTGGTGTGGATGCCGCTGCCCGCAAAGCGCTCGTTCTGAATGCGCCGCGCCGCGTCTACCCGCGCCTTGACACTCTGCGAATCCTCGCTCATCTCGGAAGAGGTCAGATCGTCATAGGAGACGCTGTCCACCTCCACCTGCAGATCGATGCGGTCGAGCAGAGGCCCTGAGATCTTGCGGCGGTACCGCCTGATCTCCGCAGGCGAACAGGTGCAGACCTTGTCCGCCGAGCCATAGTTGCCGCAGGGGCATGGATTCATGCTGGCACAGAGCATAAACCGCGCGGGAAACGTGACCGTCCCGCCCGCACGGGAGACGGTGATCTTGCCGTCCTCCAGGGGCTGACGCATCGCTTCCAGCGCGGAACGATGATATTCGGGAAGTTCGTCCAGGAACAGGACGCCGCCGTGCGCGAGGGAGATCTCCCCGGGATGCACGGCGCGGTTTCCGCCGCCGCACATGGAGACGACGGTCGCCGTATGGTGCGGCGTGCGGAAAGGACGCTCGGAGACGATGCCCTCCTCCCCCAGAACGCCCGCGACAGAGTGGATCTTGGTGATCTCCAGCGCCTCTTCAAAGGTGAGATCGGGCATGACGGTGGGCAGACACCTTGCGAGCATGGTCTTGCCCGTACCGGGCGGTCCGACGAGCAGCAGGTTATGCCCGCCCGCGACGGCGATCTCCAGCGCCCTGCGGGCAACGGGCTGACCCTTGACATATTTTAAGTCGGCAGCGTTCTTTCTCTGCACATGCGGGACAAAGGTCGCCGTCTCCAAAGGCGGAATGAGCGTCTCGCCCCTCAGATGGGCGAGCACCTGGGAAAGCGTGTGCGCAGGATAGATCTGCGCGCCGCCCAGAAACGCTGCCTCCCGCGCGTTGCCCGCGGGAATGACGAAACGGGTATAGCCGTGCGTCTTTGCCGAGATGAGAATGGGCAGAAGCCCCGCAATGGGACGCAGCTCGCCGCCAAGGGCAAGCTCGCCCAGAAAGACCGTACCGGCAAGATCGACGCCGACGAGCTGTTCGCTCGCCTTGAGGAGGCTGACCGCCACGGCGAGATCGAACGCCGCGCCCTCCTTTTTAATATCGGCGGGCGCGAAGTTGACGGTGATCTTGTTCATGGGAAAGAGCAGACCGCTGTTCTTGAGCGCGGAGCGCACCCGCTCCTTGGACTCCTTGACCGCCGTATCGGGAAGCCCCACCATCTCATAGGCGGGGATGCCCCTGCAGACGTCTGTCTCCACTTCGACGGGCACACCCTCCAGTCCCCGGAGCGCATAGCAAGTCACTTTTGCGATCATATCCTCTCCCCCTTTTTTCCGTCCTCCGGTAGCCGGCGTATCAGCCCGCGATCGCCGTCAGCAGTCCGCTCGCGACGGGCAGGCCCGTCGTAAAGACGAACAGAAGGACAAACATGACGACCAGCAGCGCAAGCTCTACCCAGCACAGAATGCGCACGAGCTTTGCCTTGCTCGTCTGCATGAGCTTGACCGCCTCTGCCGCGGCGAGCACGAATGCAAAGATATAGGCGAGCAGGACGAACTGTACGGCGTCCTTTGCGAAGATCGCGGTCACAAGCGCGAGGATGATGCCGACGGCGGGAACGACGATGCCGCGGATCGCCGCGCGCTCCTCTCTGCCCCACTCCTTCGTGCGGCAAAGCATGACAAGATGCACGACCGCCGAGACGACGGCAAAGAGGACGGCGATGAGCGCCGCAAAGTTGATGACGGACGCGTAAAGCGCGGAGTAAGCTTCTCCGTTGACGCGGGAGATCGAATAGACGACGTTCCACGCGCTCGAGCCCATGCCGCCCGGATTGACGCCCGTAAACCCGCCCGCAAAGGCAGTCGCAGCAAGGGCGATGATATTCATGGAAGGAGATGCGGGATTATCAAAGAGCTTGAGCCAGGTAAAATACATTGGCGTGGCGAGGATGAGCCCCAGGACAAACGCCCCGACGACGAGCGCGCCCAGGAAGGTAACGAGCGCGATCGACGTCTTGTTACGGTACTCCGCGGCGACTGCCGCGACCTTGCGCCTTGCCGGCGAGAGCGCGGGACGCGCATCCTCTTCGGGCGCGGGCGCAGACGGCGCAGGCGCTTCGGCCGGCTCCGCGGGCGCAGTCTCCTCCGCCTCGACTTCGGCGATCGCCTTATCGAGATAAACTCTTCTTGCGCGGCGCATGCGGACCATGCCGCAGGCAAACAGCGCCACGACCCCGACCATGGGCACGAGATACGCGCCGTGCGTGAGAATGGCGAGCGCGCCCGCAAGGCCGGAGACGAGCAGGGGCAGCGCGGAGGCAAACTTCTCCGTCCGCATGCCGTTGGCGTAGAAATAGTGACAGCTGTTCACCGAGAGCAGGAAGAAGAACACGCCGATCATGAGCGGCGTCCCGAGCCCGCCCAGCGCGAGAGGCGCACAGGCAAGCGCAAAGAGCACGGCAAAGATGATGCCCGCCGCGTCCTTTTTGGCGATGCGTCTTGCGAGGAACGCGCCGCAAACAAGCGCGCCCGCCGCCGCAAGCATGGGGAAGAACCGAAGCCCGAAGGGGCTCATGCCGAAGATGAGCGTGCCGAGCGCGAGGATCTCCTCGCCCACAGAACCGTAGACGCGCTCCCCCGTATAGATATTTCCCTCGCCGTATTCCGCGCCGGTGTACATTTCGCGGATGGTCATCATGGAGAGTGTCTCCTCATCGGAGAGCTTGTTCATGCGGAAGGAATTGAGACTCGGCATGACCTGGCTGTCCAGAAGCGCCGCAGCACGCGCCGCAGCCTCTTCTTCCGTCTCGCCCATGAGCGGCGTCGCCGACTCGATCGTCGCGGGAATGACGACTATCTCGCCCGTGCCTTCCGCATTCGAGGCAGAGGACGCCATGACTTCACCCACGAACACGAGCTCGTTCAAAAGAACGTTTGCATCGCGCGCCGTCAGGCGGACATAGCGGTAAGAGGAGATACTCCATCCGTCGCTGTCCGCGGGGACCATGTCCTGCCAGGAATAGTAAATGTTGGGATATTCCTCCCCATCCTCCTGCGCTTCATCCGTCGCGGAGACGAAGTTGCCGAAGGTATAGTCAAAGCGGCGGCTGTTCGAGACCGAGCCCGTCGTGCTTGCCGCGACTTCCGCGCGGATGGTCGTTGTCTCCCCTTCCGCGATATACGCCGCGCCGATGTTGACGTAGATGTGCTTCAGACGCAGATACTGCGTGGCGCTGTGCCCGTGTTCATCCGTCGTGCTCGGATTGGTCAGACGAAAGATAACGGTGGGCGTCTCGGCAGAGTTGCCCTGCGTTTTCAGCTCATATGCGTCCCCGGCGGAATAAAATGAACCGAGCGTGCTCATCCCGATCACGAGGAACACAAGCGCAACGATGAGAATGATCCGCGTTGCGAGTGACTTTTTCTTGCTTTGTTTGTTTGCCATAGTACCTGTTATTCCCTATTATATTGTTTTCCTATTGTACCGAATCCCGCCCGAATTGTAAACGGTTTTCGCGCACAATCGCAAAAATTTTTTCTTTCGTTTTGCTTATTTTGCCGCGGACTGCCCGTCCCGCGTCCGGACGCCTCGCCCGCGTACCCGACGGCAATGCCGCCCCGCCTGCGGCGAATGTTTGCGCCCGCGTCCGAAAGGCAAGAAAAAACGACCCGCTTCCGACTTTGAGCAGGTCGTTCTCCCGAAATAATCTGGATTACTTCTTTTCCTTGATCTTTGCGGCTTTGCCCGTAAGCCCGCGCAGATAGTAGAGCTTTGCGCGGCGCACTTTGCCGGCGCGCACGACGTTGACGTACGCGACCTTCGGGGAATGCAGGGGGAAGCAGCGCTCCACGCCTACGCCGAAGGAAAGACGGCGAACGGTAAAGGTCTCGCGGATCCCGCCGTTCTTCTTGGCGATGACGACGCCTTCGAAGTTCTGGATACGCTCCTTGCCGCCCTCGATGATGCGATAGCCGACCTTGACGGTGTCACCCACGTTGAACTGGGGGACGTTCTCCTTCATGCCCTCGGCCTCGATCTGCTCGATGAGTCCCATGACGACTTACCTCCTATGTTACGCGACGTTCATTCCCGCTCAGCGGCAGAGGAACACCCGAAGTCAACGGTTATTATAGCGGAAGACGACAAAAAAATCAACTCATTTTGCACCCTTTTTCAGATTTTGCGCGCCGCTGCGGCAAAAATTATCGGACAGGCGGCGCTTCTTCGCCCCCTTCGCCACCCGGCGCCCCTTCCTGCGCGTGTTTGACGACATAGATGCCCTGCACGGGGGCATAGCTGTCCCGCCGCAGGAGCTTGCGGCTGATGACGCTCCCGTCCGCGGCGTAAGTCACGAGGTAGCTTTCGCTGCGCAGCCCTCTTTTTTCGGCGCGGACGGTCCTGTCCTCCTCTCCCTCACGCACCTCGGCGGGCGGCGGGTCGACGTACTCCAAAACGCAGCTCTCTATCCCATAGCGCTTTCCGTCGGGCGCGCCGTAGACTTTGAACGTCACGCTGTCCTTTGCCGTTGTCCCCCAAAAATAGACGGGAAAGGCATAGGGGTTGTGCAATTTTAAGTCGCTGTAGCGCGAGACCATCGCGTCCTGCGAGGGAGGGACATACCCCACGGACAGGGAATGCGGGTGACTCTCGCTGACGGCAAGCCCCGCCCGCACCGCCGCGCCCATAAGCGTCGTGGAGACCTGACACACGCCCCCGCCCGTGCCCTGCACGAACTCCCCGTTGAGGATGACGGCGGCGTCCCGAAATCCGTTCGCCTTTGTCCGCTCCCCCACGACGGCATTGAAGGAGAGCGTATCGCCCGGTGCGAGGACGGTTCCCGCGATGCGTTCGCATGCGAGCGAAATGTTGTGGACGCGCGCGGACTTGGCGGCGTCGAAATAGGTCGTGAAGGATGCGAGCAGGCGTGTGCGCGCACGCAACTGCCGCTCGGTGACGGCGGGCTTCCGGACGCGGGTGACGAGAGACGCCTCGCGCTCTCCGCGCCCGACCGCTTCAAGCACGGCGGAAAGCGACGCGGCATAGTCACAGTCCCTGCCCGCGCGCTCCCGCGTATAAGTAAACCCTTCGGAGGTAAATTGCAGGGTCGCATCCACGGGCGTTTGGACGCATTTTTCGCATACGTCCTCCAAAAAATCTTCCGCATCCACCCAGTCGCGACGCACCTGCGGAATGAGAACGGCGCCTTTTTTCGCGCGGCGCACGAGCGCGGAAACGTCGTCCGAATAGGAGAGCGTCGGCGTAAAGTCGCCCGCGGGGGTATGCAGGACGAACGGGACGGACAGAGCGTTCCGCACGGCATGCTCCGCCTCGGCATAGGGCATCCCGCCCACCTGCACGCCGCCGATCGTGACGTCTTCACGCACCCGTCCCGCCCAGCCGCACGCAAGAAAAAAGCTCCCCGCAAGGAGGAGCGAACATAGCATCATGTAAACCTTTCTCATTTGCTCCCACAAAGGCGGCGGAAGGCGGCAAGCAACTCTTCGGAAGGAGAAAACGGGGGCTGACCGATGACACGGCTGCGCCCCTCGGCATGGAAATCCGACCCGCCCGTCTGAAGAAGCCCGCGCAAACGGGCATATGCCGCAAATTGCGCCGTCTGCTCCTCAGTATGGTCGGAATGGGAGCATTCTATGCCGTCCAGCCCCCTGCCGACGAGCTCATCCATGAGGGAAAATCTCCTCTCGGCGGAGAGTTTGATGCGCCCGGGATGCGCCAATACCGCGATGCCGCCCGAGGCGTGGATGACGTCGATCGCGTCCTGCGGGGAGGGACGCCCGATGAGCGAATGACAGGGTTTGCCCGGCTCGAACGCCGCGGCATACAGATCGCCTTTGTCGCGGTCCAGCCGCTCGGCAAACGCCGCGACGATGTGCATCGTATGAAGCGGCGCGTCCTTCTTTTGGTGAAAACGCTCCGCATCGGCAAGGGTGACGTCCAGCCCAAAATACTCGTTCGCCCTGGCGATGATGTCTTCCGCCCGCGCGAGCGCACCCTCCCGCCGCGCGCGCAAGAACTGCTCATATGGCGCGCAAATACGGCACCCGTACCCCAGAATGTGTACCTTGAGATCGCCCCGATAGGCGGAGACTTCCCAGCCGGGCACATAGCTAAGTCCGCAGTCCGCTGCCGCCCGCGTCTTTTCTTCCAGCCCTGCAAGGCTGTCATGGTCGGTCATGGAGATGAGCGAAAGCCCCGCTTCCCTTGCCATGGCGGCGATCTGCGCGGGGGAATACGCGCCGTCCGAATAGTATGTGTGAATATGCAGATCTGCTCTCATCGGACGACTTTCCCCTCCCTGATCTTGATCTTATTGCACGCCGCACCGAACAGGACGCGTTCGGCATGCGTGCAGGTGAGAATGCACTGGATATCCTGCACCCGTTCCAAAAGCTTCTTGCGGCGAGGCAGATCGAGTTCGCTCAACACGTCGTCGAGAATGAGCACGGGCGCCTCCCCCGCGAGTTCACGGAAGATCTCCGTCTCGGCGAGCTTTAACGAGAGCGCCGCCGTGCGCGCCTGCCCCTGCGAACAGTAGCCGCGCGCGTCCGTCCCGTTGATGGAGATGCGGATGTCGTCGCGGTGCGGTCCCACCGAAGTAAACCCGAGCCGCAGGTCGCGCTCGCGCGCGGAGGCAAGCTGGCGCACCAGCTTTTCGGCGATCTCGTCCTCATTTTCGGGGTACGTACCGTCCATTCCGAGACCAAGCTCCTCCGCGCCGTCTGTGAGATAGGCGTGCGTATCCCGCGCAAGCGGCGCAAGTTTTGCGAGAAAGATGCGGCGGTGACGGATGATGCGCGCCGCATACACGGCAAGCTGTTCATCCCAGACGGGAAGCGTCTCCATGACAAGGGCGCTGTCGCGCTCCTTCAAGAGGTTATTGCGCTGGTCGAGGATGCGCTGATAGCGGCTGAGCGCCGTACAGTACTCGCGCGAGGTCTGCGAAATGGAGAGATTGAGAAAGCGCCTGCGCTCGTCGGGCCCGTCCTGAATGAGGCGCAGCTCCCCGGGCGAGAAAAACACGCTGTTCATATTGCCGACAAAATCCGCCGCCCGGCTCACCTTGTTCCCGTTGACGAACAGCTCGCGCTTGTTTTCAAAAATGGACGCCTCCAGCGAAACGGAGCCGAAGCGCGTCTGCGCGCGCGCAGCAATGTGCGCGCCGTCCGTGCCGTGGCGGATGAGCTGTCGGTCATGGCGGATGCGAAGACTGGTCCCCGTGCACAGGTAAAAGACGGCTTCCGCGCAGTTGGTCTTGCCCTGCGCGTTGCGCCCCGAGAGCACGTTGAGCCCCGGCTCGAAACAAAACTCCTCGTCCTCGTAATTTCTGAAGTTGTGCAACGTCAAATTTTTGATGACCATGCCTGTTTTTTGCCGAAAACGCTTTCTTTTTGCGGCGTTTTGAGATATAATAAAAAAGAGTTCACA
>CALVWM010000058.1 GCA_944367185.1 uncultured Clostridia bacterium
TGTGCGTCTCCGCAAGGACGGCGCGCAGGCGCTCGCAAAAGGGCTGCACGGGCTTGTAAGCAATCTCCTCACATGGATACTCCTTTAGCCCAAGCAAAAAGTCCGCGGAACAGTGAAAAAATTCAACGAACATGACAAATGTATCATAGCTCGGCGTGCACTTTCCCGTGATATAAGAGGAGATCATAGAATTATTTATCCCCAAGGCTTTGGCAAGCAGAGGCTGGTTCAATTCACGCTCCGCCATGAGCTCTTGCAGACCCTCTGAAAATTTCGACAAAATATCCATAAATCAGACCTTTTTCTACAAAGTATTCTCTTCTGTTTTCCGATATTTTTCTTGCCATCTTTGAAAACAGAAGGTATAATATAAGTACACAAAGGCAATGCGCGCAGCCGGACGGAACACAACAGGAGAACGTGACCACTATGCAGAAAAACCAGAATGAGAAAATATACAAAACGGACGCAATTTGTCTGATACAGGAACTTATCCTTGCGATGAACGATTCCTTTGTCTGGAACGCCCGGCAGCGCGGAAACACCGCCACGCTGCGCCTGGAAAACGGGCAAACATTTGAGCTGTCCCTCAGAGAAGTGCAATAAAAAAGCACGGCAGATCGCCGTGCCGATATGAAAACAGGCTCCGCAAAATGCGGAGCCTGCCCTTTTTCAGCAATAGGAAGCCAGAAGATCGTACAACGTCGCGTAATATTCGCCCAGATATGTGCGGGCAAGGGAGTCGACGGTGTAAGCCTGCAAACGGGCGTCGGGATCGTCCGTCACGCTCATGTAGTACGCGCGGACGACGAGGAACCGCTGCGAGGGCGTGAGGTTATAGTTTGGATTGGACGGATACTGATAGGGTCCTATCTCATTTCCCTCCGATCCGAGCGACTCATACGCAAGCTGATAGTCGAGATCCTCCTTGAGCGCATTGATCGCTGCAAGCTGCGCCGCATTGATGCGGGCGTTCGCCATTACCTGCACATAGGAACGCGCAAAGTTGTTGGCGACCAGCTCCCGCTGAATGGACGCCTTCTCCTCCTCGGCTTCGGCGACGATCTCGTTCTTTTTGACCTGCGCGGTACGCACCATCGCCATCTGCACGGCATTGAGGTTGCTGTATTCCTCGTCGGTCAGGTCGACGATATCGATTGTCATATCCTGTCCTCCCTCCTGACGCGCAGATCGAGGCATCTGAGCACAGCCGCGCTCTGCCCGGTACTTACGGTCAGCGTCAGATCTTCTCCGCGCACCGCGGCGGGCAGGCGCACCCAGTCCCCCGCCGCGACGGACACCGTCACGGCATCCTCTTCCCCGGCAGCCGTCACCGAAAAGGTCCCGTTGCCGGAGATGCGCACCGCCTCCAGCCGCTTCTCCCCCTCGCCCAGGTCGGTGAGCGCAAATTCCGCAACGAGCTTACAGGTCCCCGCCGACGGCAGCGCCTTGCCCGTCAGGCGATACGCCGAGCCGCCGCGCATCGTGTAGACGTTGTTCCCGAACGCGCACTTTTCAAAGCTGCGGCGGATAAACCTGCCCCGTTTCTGCACGGGATCATAGATGTAAACGGCGGTCGTTCCGTCCGTCAGCGTGACGGACGCCGCGACCTGCGTGAAGTTTGCCACACCCATGCGGATGTCAAAGACGAGGCTGATCTCCTCATCGGACGCATCCTCCACATGCTCGGCATCCGTTCCGTCGAAGCGGCACAATCCCCTGCTCGTGAAGAAGTAGGCATACTCGCCGATGACCGCCGCCCGCGAAAGCACCTCGCCCATGCCGAAGGGCAGCGCCTCCTGGCGGAAATTGTAGATATCGCAATACCCCGTCAGACAGGTGATGCCGTACTTTCTGAGAAAGTACACCCGATCGCGCATCGCAATGATGTCCACCACGTCTCCCGCGCCGGGGAGCAGGTCAAAATAACCCGCATCGTGCTCCCCGTACTGCTGCCAGCCGCGAAAATCCAGCGGCTTGGTGTAGTAGACGCGCGTCCCGACCGCGCCGAACAGCCGTTCATGGTGCAGCGCGAGCGCCGTCGTCGAGGGCGTAGGCGAAAATGTGACGATGGTATTCTCCGAATTGGAAAAGTAATAAAAATAGCTGTTCCCGATGACGAAATACCGCCACGTCCCGTCCGCCTCGACCAGCCCGGCAAAGCTGTGCATGCTCCCGCCCGCGTCGTAAGCGATGTTCGTGTCCAGGAACCTTCCCTTCTGCGTACCCTTGAGATAGGCGAACAGGCGGTTGTTGGCGCAGAACAGGTCGGTCGTCGACGCAGGCAGGGTGTACACCTTGCTTTCCCCCTCCGCGCACACGAACGCCCCGTTCTCCTCGCGCAGATGTTCCAGCCGGAAACGGCGGATGCGACCGCCCTTTCTGAGCGCGGAAACGGGATAATGCAGCGCATATGTCCTGTATGCGGGCGTCATACCCACCTCCTGGCGCGCACGCACAGCTTTCTGCGCGAGAGCCCCGCCTTTTGCAGCGCTTCGCGGAACTTACTTTCCCAGACCGTTGCCTCCGCATACCTGCCTGCGGAAAGGAGATACTCCTTTGCAACGCCGAAGGCAAGCAGCCGGGCGGAGACCTTGTCCGAAAACGCCGTATCCCCGTCGATGGTCGGCTCCTCGGGCGAATAGCTGTAGCGGACGGTCACAGCGCCCGCGTGCCTTTCCAGCTTCAGTCTTGCGGGGAAGAGTTCGTACGCGACTTTGCAGCCGCGCGCGTCCCTGACCTCGGTCACATCCACGGGCGAACGGGAGAAGGCAGAAAACTCGAGGGATCCGTCCTCCGGCGTCAGCGTTTCCTCTGCCCGCAGGGGCAAGTGGTCGAGCGCGACTTCGTTTTCAACAAGGCGATAGCAGCGCAGCAGGACGGCGGCCTCGCCCGTCGGCGCCGTGCCCGCGCTGACCGCCGCGCTGTACGCCGTATTGACCGCGCTTGCAAGATCGGTCCTGCCGAGGCTTTCCGCGGCAAGGATGAGCACATCCCTGATGAGCATACCGCCTGCCTCCTTACCTCTCGGTAATATCCTTCAGCATCGCCTGCCCGCAGGGGCGATAGCACATGAGCTCCGCATACTTGACGAGCGTCGCCTGATAGACGGGCTTTCCGGGGATCTGATTGAGTACCCTGCCGTTCTCCCCCTCCAGCCACTGCCAGTCGCAGAGCTGATGCAGGCGGAAATCGTCGGTATTGAGCAGATACATCGTGCCTTCCGGGCAGAATCTGTCCGCCACGACGGGGATGCCGTTGAACGTGATGGCATGCGTGCCGCCTTCGAGCGTGACGCTGTCGCACTGGCGGTACTTGCTCAGGACATTGTAGAGCGCGCGCCTGACGCCCCAGGAGCAGATGATAAAGTTGATCTTGCCCCCCGAGTTTTCCTCCACCTGATCGATCGCCTTCTGGACGGCGACCTCGGTAAGCGTACCGACGCTGCTGATGATGTTGGGCTTGAGCCAGTCGTTCTGCGCGCGGCTGAGCCCGTAGAGGGTCTCCGATTCGGAAAAGATCGCGCCCAGCCCCGTGATCTCGAGATTGCGCGAATTTCTGACGTACAGCCCGCAATTCGCGGCGCCGGTGATGGAAGCTCCCGAGAGCAAGATGGTCTTATTGCTGCGGTTGATCGCAATGATGGTACGCGCTGCCGCCGTCGTCGCACCCGCGGACGAGATGACGTCGACGATCATGCCGGAGACCAGATTCCTCGTACTGTCCACCGTATAGGTCGACTCCGTCACGGCGGAGATCGTGGCGAGCTTGCCCGTGCCGTCCCCGAAGAGCATTCTGCCGAGATTGAAGGAGGAGCTGCGCACAAGGCCCGTCATCTCCTCGTTGAGAAGGTCGACGAACGCTCCCTCGTCGTTGCGGGAGGCGCGCACCGCCTTGTCGCTGATCTCAATCTTGCCGTAGAGGTTTTTGAGCGTCGCGGTGAGCTGCGCATATCCGTTTCCGGGACCTTCGGGCAGGTCGCCGTCCTCCGTTCCCGCGCCGATCCCGCCGTGCAGCCCGTACACGACCGTCTTTTTGACGTCCTTGCCCCATACGTCCGAGGTCGTCTGCTCGATCGCGGCAAGGAAGGGATTGGCATTTTTGTTGAGCTGTTCCGCGACCGCATCGAGGTAATACGAGCGGAGCGCGCTGTCTGCCGAAGTGGTTGTAACCATGAAATTTTCTCCTTAAACGTTATTTTTGAAGTTTGAAAAATCCGAGCGCCATGTTTCCCGCATCCTTGAAGGACTGCGCTTTTCTTGCGGGCGCAGTGACGCCCGCGCCCCCGCCCCCGAGAAGGGGTACGCCTCTGCACGAGGCGAGATACTCGCCCACGATGCGCGCGCAAACCCCTTCATCCCCCTTGACGGCGCGGTACAGCTCTTCATGAGCGTCCGCTTCCGCGCGCGGCTGCCGCGCCGCGTCCTGCTGTGCCGCATCTGTCTGCGCCGCAGCGGCCTCCAGCGCCCGCAGGCGTTGACTGCGACGGGTGAATTCCGCCTCGAGCTCCCTGTATGCGCGCATGAGGGCGTCTACGTTCTGAAATTTTCCGAGATCGACTTGGGTCGTGTTCTCGGGTCCCTGCGTTGTGTTCTCCTCTTCCGTCATTTCTCTCCTCCGAATTTTTGATGGGACGCCAGGTGCCTTATGATATGCTCCCTGCGCGCCGCATCCTCCTCCCCGCCCGAAAGCAGGGCGCGGACGTGTTCGGTCGTATGCAGCGCATGATCGTCGTACGCATCCGCCTCTACGTCCGTTGATGCCAGCAGGATATTCTCCCGTTCCGCCTTGCGGATATGCAGATGAGAAATATCCCGCGCGTTGTCGAACGACCCGTACCCCAGCGCCTCCAGCACGCGGTTGCGCGTGTCGTCCGAGAAGTTGCCGTTCTCGTCCCGCAGGAGCCCGAGCGAGAGAAGGTATAAAATATCCTCTTTTCTCTGCTCCGCCGTGCGCTCGTATCCGGATACGAACTGCACATCGTCCGCGGAAATATCGCTCCTGCTGAACTCGAACAGCTCGGCATACCCGCCCGTGCCCGTCATGCGCATGATGCGCTTGTTGCCGGCGAACTGCTTGTAAAGATGCAGGATCTGTTTTCCCGTCTCTCTGACAGCGCGCTCCATGCTCTCCACACTCATGTGCATGCGGTTGACGTCCTGGTCGATGAGCAGCTGCAAGCCCGTCGCACTCGTGACGTGCGTCGGGTTTGCGGAATTGCGGGAGATCTCACTCATGCCCGAGACGAGGATGAACTCCGACGAAAGCCGCTCCTCTTCCTTTTCAAACTCCGAAGGCAGCGTCCCGCTCTCGAGAAAGCCGGGCTTTTCCGAGCCCCTGCGATAGACGAGCACCTTCCCGGGATACAGCCCATCCTCCGCAAGATCCTCGGCGTCCACCGAGCCGTCCTCGACCGCGATGACCCCCATCGACAGCCGGTTGAGAAATTCGTGCTTGCGGTTTCTGACCGCGTTGTACGCCCGCTGGAGGGGAATCATCCTGTCCACGACGCTCGTCCCGAAGAACGCCCCCGCAAGGGCGATACACGTCTGCCGCACAAAGGGCAGCACGCGCTCGCCGCGGTCGCCGTTGCGATAGGGAAGATCCCCTTCGTACAAGAGTTTGTCAGCCGCCACGATCTCCAACCGTCCGTTCGGATGTTCGCCGTTCGGACGGATATACCGTTCCATTAAAATGACCGCATCCTCGAGCGCGGGCTGCGCCGCGCCGTCTATGGGACGCCGCCAGCCGCTCGCCGCCGAAAAGGGCACGAAGGGAAAATCGGTGATGGTCCTCCCCTCGACCTCCACGCCGAAGCGCTCCTTGATCTGCGCCACGGGCACCGCCTTGGCATGGATGAGGCTGTTCACGTCATCCATCCCCTCGGCAGTAAGCGAGTCGGGATAAATCTCGAAGGGAGAGAGCGCCACGACGTTGACGTCCCCCTCGCGGACGGAATGGCCCGTGTCGTCCGTGCCGATGACTTTTCCGTCCTCATAGTTCCAGACGATCTTGTAAAACGCCGTGCCGCACGTCTCCGACCACAGCGTCGCGCGGTCAATGATGCCGTCCAGATCGATCCTGCTGCTGACCGCCTTCAGAATATTGGAGCACAGCCGCGCCGTCTTCATATCGTCGTCCGCATCCGAGAAGGCGCACACCTCGAGGCTGGGGCGCACTTTGGCAAGGCGCGCGATGCGCGTGTCCAGCGTGGGCGCAATGTGATTGAAACATCTGCGCGACTGCCAGTAGTACGCCGCCGTCTCCTCCTCCAGTTCCCCCGCGGCGCTGATGTCGCAGTACTGATTGCCGCTGACAAAGTTCATATTCAGCTGCCAGCCGCGCTCGAGACTGCGCCGCGCCTCTCTGCGCGCCTCAAAATCCGCCGTCACATCCTTTATGATCGCCTCAACACGCTTCTCCTGCGCTGTATTTTTCGTGATTTCCCTGTTCATGCGTTCTCCTTTTCGCGCTCAAGTTGTCTGAGCAGCTTTTCTTTCTCCGCTTCGAGCTGTTCGTCCGTAAAGGACGCATAGTCCGTTCCCTCCAATAAAAGGCGCACCGCCTTTAAGTCGGGCGGAATATCCTTATGTGTCTCCCGCCTCTTCATGAGCCGCATCTCCCCGTCCTCCATGCCGTACTCCTCCGTCACCTCTTCCACACGGAATCCGAGCGCGACTTTGAGCACCGCGTCCCTGACCTTATCCTCCTCCTGCATGCAACGCGTTTCCCTCCTTAATTTTCTTGTTTTCAATCATTTTCACGGTATTATGTCTGACATAATACTATGTTGCTTGTTAATTTTTGCGATTTACTCCCCTTTTCAGCGCCCGGATCCTGCGCGCCTTATCCCGGGCCATGGGGCTTGGCTCCTCCGCGCTGCGCGCCGGTTTGGGGCGGTCCATCAGAAAATAGCGCAGTTCGTCCATCGCATGATCGTCCCGTTTGACCGGGCTCTCCCCGCTCCCCCAGAAGTAACTCTTAAACTCCCGGATCATGTTGACGCAGCCTGAGAAGATATACAAGTCCGGCAGCCCGTTTTCGCGGTTCAAATAGCTTTTGACGCGCTCGATGCCGGAAAACACGTCCTTCTCGACGCGGGTATCCGCGAGGATGCCGCGCTCCGCGAACAGCTCCGCGACCGACTTTGACGCCGCCAGCGTACGCTGTCCCGCCGCCGAGTCGATGAGCGCCTCCACCCGCCCCTGCGCGTCATGCTTCCAGCCCAGCCTTTCGCACATCGCAAGAATGGCGCGCACATGGTAGTCCACATCCTTTCCCGCGGCGTAGTGTTCTGCTATGACGTAGACATTCCCGTCCCAGTCGACGGCGTACCAATGCGCCGAGAGCGGGTTCTTGAGCCCGGGGTCGATGCTGATCTTCGCCTGCCACTCGGGCGGAACGACAAACGGCTCGATGACGTGAACGCGCTCTTCGAACTCGGGATAGACCAGCCCATCGCGCGAAGCGAATCTGCCGTAGCGGCGGGATTGCAGCGTCGCCTCGTCCATGGAGGCGGAGAGCATCGCGATCTCCTTTTTGGAGAGAAAGGGATTGTCCGCCCACTCCATAAACTCATACCAGACTTCGGGATTGTTCCCGCGATTGAGATAGATCTCTTCATAGACGAAGGTCAGCCCCTTCAGGGGCGTCATTGTCCCGAAAATATCCCCTTTCCGGTCGATCACACGCATGAGACATTCCTCATATATGTCGCGCGGAGGTTCCTCGTCAAACCACACAAAGTCCAGAGAACTTCCCTGAAAGCGCTCCCTGCCCTGATCGCAGCTTTTAAATCCGATCACGCTCGTCCCGCCGAATACGTTTCTGACGACGATCTGATCGACGATGCCCGCGGCAGGGTTGTCCTTCCTTCCGCTGACCATGACGATGTCCGCGATCTGATCGGGGCGCAGATAGTAGAGCACCTTTTTCTGCGCGACGTCGCGTTGCACCTGCATGGTGGGCGACACCACCCAGCCGAACACGTTTTTCCTGTTCTTGCGATAGGGATGACACCCGCGCGCCATCCACACCGCTTCCACCGCGCCGCACTCCGTCTTACCCGAGCGGTTGCCGCCGAATACCCAGCGGTTGCGCTTCCTGCACTTGTGGAAAGCGAGCTGCTTTTTGTGCTTTTTTCTGCCCGTATTGTACCGCGCGAGATGGTCCGCCGCGCGCCGCTTGGCGATCTCCGCCTCGATCGCCCTGAGTTTTACCGATAATTCGCTCATTTTCGTCAAAACAGCTCCCCGCCCGCCCGCGCAAATGCGGTACGATAGCGGACATGAAACGCCTGCTCCTCCTTTTGCCGCTCCTTGCGGCGCTCCTGTTCCCCGCCCCGCCGTGCCCCGTCTCCGCCACAGACGGGCGGTATGCGGTCTGCGTGCAGGACGTCTGGTTTTACGCGGGCGAAAACGAGGAGGAAAAGCTCTTCCTCGTGCCCGATACATATTACGTCCGCGTCCTCGAAGAGGGCGAGATCTACTCTACCGTGGAATACCTTACGGACGACCCGCCCTACAAAAAACTCCTCGGATACTGCCGCACCGATCAGCTCCTCTTCGTCGACTTCATTCCCGTACGCCCCTACCTCAGAAAACAGATCACCGTCTCGTACACCTTGCCCGGATCGGGCAGTCTCGACGACGCCTTTTCCACCGTCGAGCGCACCTTTGTCTACTACGGCGACCGATACGAGAACGGCCAGCTCTACCTGTATGTGCTCCTGGACGGCACGTTCGGCTATATTCCCGCCTCCGCGCCGCCCGAGTACGAACACAATACCGACTATCTCACCTCGACAAGCGGCGATGGCGACGAAGGAACCGAGCCGCCCTCCGCCGACGAAGGAATCGGCGCGACGCAGATCGTCGTCATCTGCCTTGCCTGCGCGGCGGCAGTCGCGATCGTCATCATCCTGATGCGCGGCAAACAAAAGCCGGGCGGAGAGCAGCAGGAATTCTGATCACGGCGCGCCCCGTTCGCCGCGGGAGCGCTTCCCGACGACCGCCCCTTCCCGTCCCGCCGAAATGGCGTCATACACCCGTGAAAAGGGCGGGAAAGAGGAAAATGCAGAAAAATATGCCCGCTCCGGCCAGCCCTGCGCCGCAAGCGCGGCGGCAAACTTCCTGAGGACGGCGTTCTGCCTGCGATAGTACGTCCGCTCCGACCAATCCGGACGACATGCGGCAAACCGCTCCCGCAGCACGCGCCTGCGGCGGAAATATTTATACTCCAGCAAAAACAACTCCTCTTCGCTCATCCCCGCAAGCGCCGCATCCACCGCCTCATTCAGCCGCATGAGCCTGAACTTGACGGCCAGCTCCTCCGCGATCCGCTCCGCCGTTCCGAGCGCGTCCTCGCTGGAACGAAAGGAGAGCATCGCCTTATTGACCGCCCCGACCCCGACCGCATCACTCAGAGCGGGGAGATAGGGATAGGCGTATAAGACCACCTTCGCATACTCGTTTGCCACCATTTCCTCCTGACGTCCGGTGATTCCGGACAAAAAAACTCGAACATTTGTTTGTGTTTTTATCATACCACGAAAATATGACAGACGCTTGCCTGTATGCCAATTTTTTCAGGCCGTTACCCGGATATTTTTTGCGGCGATTTTTTCAACTTTCGGGCGCCTTTTGTATTTTTTTATCCTGCAATCATTGTTTTTTTCGCGCGCGCGTGATATAATGGAAACATGGTACTACGAAAAAGCACGGCCGTTCTCGCCGTTTTTCTTGCGTTCGGCGCAGCGCTTGCGGCTGCCCCCGCACAATCCGGTATCCCGACGGCGCAGGCGGAAGATTCCGTCGTCCTCACCGCGGAGAATTCCGCCCTGTTTCTCCCGGCGAGCTACGAACAATATCTCGAACTGGACGCTCCTTCCGACGCCGCGTTTTCGGACGAATACATCGCGATCGCGGACGGCGGCACGCTTTACCTCTATGCGCGCGGCACAGACGCCTCCTATACCGCCTATACCGCGACCGGTGAAAATGCGACGATCACCAAGATCCAATTTGTCGGGAACATCCTCTATTTCACCGTACGCGGGACATACAACTCCTTCTGGCAGTACGACTGCACGACGAACGAGGCGCGTCAGATCCCTTCGCTGAACTGTTCCACCTTCCTCATCGTAAACGACATGCTTTACACGGCGGTGATCTCAGGCAGCCAGACGACGCTCGCCTGCCGCAGCCTGTCCGATCTGCAGGCGGAGGGCACCTATCTGGGGACGCTCTCCACAGGAACGGAGCCGTGGCTTGCCTATGCGGGCGACACGCTCTACTGCACCGTGAGCGACCAGATCTATTACCCGGGTCCGGACGGCATGTACGGCGATATGCTGAGCTATTACATCTCCACCGACACGACTGTCAACCGCCACATCTCCTCCCTCTGTTCAGACGGGACGTATCTCTATTTTTCCTCGGCGGCGGGGTTCTTCCGCCGCGCTCCCGGCAGCGACGCAGCGCCCACTCTGCTCTCCGACGACGCCGCCTTCTGCCGCGTCTTTGCGCTGAGCTACTACAACGGCAGATTCCATTGCATCCGCGGCGCCTCCGTGCGCGAGATCGCGTTGAACGACGGCAGCGCAGTTTACACCGACTACGAGATCGCAGCCGCGTCCGATTCCGCCAACCGTCTGAGCGGCGCGACGGACATCGTACGCGCCGGCGATCTGATCGTCACCGCAGACGCGGGCAACGACCGCATCGCCGTGTACAACAGCGCGGAGGACAGCTATGAAACTCTCGCCTGCGAAAGTGAACCGGAACTGGTCGCAACGGACGGGGAGATCATCGCATACGCGTCCGGCACGCAGGTCTATACCTGCGACATTGCCGCGGGAGAAACGGCGTTTTCCTCTGCGCAGCTCACGGGCACCGAGGTCGTCGGACTGAGCGTGCTGTACGGAAGCGCCTATTATGTCAAGGGGAACGGCACGCGGGGGATCGTCGGCGGCGATTCCGTCGAAACGAGCACCTCCCCCACGGGCATGACCGCCGATCTCTACGGAAATCTCTATCTCTCCTACACGGGCGGCAGAGTGCGCATGTACACCGAGGAGGAATTCCTCACGCAGAGCACGGGGTCAGATACGGGCATCACCCTTCCCGTCGGCGCGACCTCGATGCGCACGGACGTCGACGGCAACCTGTACTGCCTGTCAAACGGGATGCTGATGCGCAACGGACAGGCATTTGCCGCCATTGACGGCACGGACTTCGTCTACGGCACGGACAGCGCACGGGCATGCTCTTATGCGCTCGGCTATGAAGACGACGCCGTCTATTTTCTCTTCGGCAACTACATCGTCGCGACAAAGGCGAGCACGGACACGGCAGAGGGCACGCTCTCCGCGATCCCGACGCTCTCGGAGCTTCCCGTCGGCGAGGCAAAAGAGGCCGTTTTCTCCCATCACACGCAGGATGGCCTCGTTGTGGACGTCGCCGCGCGGGCGGTCGGCATCACCGTCGATCTCCGGGCGCTGCGGGAGACGGACGGTACCGCCTTCGACTATGTCGCCTACGGCAGAAGCGAGGACGCGCGGCAGGGCATACTGCTTGCAGACGATACGACCAACCCGAACGGCTACCTCGTCGTTCTCTTTGCGGAGGCAGACGGCAGCTATACCGCCGAGCTGCTCCGCTCCGACGCCGTCACGGTCGCCGAGAGCGGCTGGACACAGGCGGAGAGCGAAACGCGCTATCTCTCTTCGCAGGTATCGGCGTACTTTGCGCCCTGCCTCGACGCCCCGCTTGCCCGGACGACGCTCGCCCGCGGCACGCAGGTCTCCCTGCTCGGCACCATCGAGGCGCCGGACATGACCTATGCGCTGGTCGAGTATGAGACGGATGCGCGCACCGCAGTCCGCGGATGGATCCCGGCATCCTACCTTACGACTATTTCCCCCGATCCCTCGACGGGCGATCAGTACACGCTCTCCTATCTGAAGCCGTCTGACGGCATCCGCTTCACCAACGAAGCGGGCGAAGAGCGGATCGTCACCGAGCGTACGCAGGTACAGCTCTTTGACAACGGCGACGGCACCTACACCGCGCGATTGAGCGAGGACTCCTCCTATTACGCAGTCGTCACGGCGGATATGGTGGACAACGACGGTTCAGAGGCGATCCGCATCGCACTCATCGTCATTTTGACCGTGCTGGCGCTGCTCATCATCGGCGTCTATATCTTCCTGCTGCCGCGCGAAAAATACCGGAAACGACGCTGAGCGTACCAAACGGCGTTCCTTCCGCGCGGGCGAATGCAAAGAGCATGACCGATGGCGGAAACAGCCTTTCGCTCTTTTGCGAAAATTTCAAAAAAAGCGCAGACATTTTTCCGCCTGCCCGTTGACGCGGCGCAAAAAGTAGGGTATAATAGAGGTAAGCGATCCCTTGGGGAAAGAACGGGCGCTCCGCCCGCCATCCGATCGAAAATCAAACAGCGAGGAAACTTATGGCAAAATACCTTTCTCCCCTTGCGCCCCAGCGCGCAGACCCCTATCTCTACAAGCGCAACGGCAAGTACTATTTTACGGCGACCTGCCCCTTGTATGACCGCCTGGAGATCCGCTGCGCGGACACGGTCAACGGCATCGCGACGGCAAAGAGCCGCGTCGTCTGGATGAAGCACGAGACGGGCGAGCTGGCGTCCCA
>CALVWM010000059.1 GCA_944367185.1 uncultured Clostridia bacterium
GTCAAAGCACGCGTCACGGTCGATGCGGCGCTGCAAAAGCGCATCTCCAAAAATTCGCGGATCGTTTTGTTGTGCGCGATGATCGTCGGGATCGTCATGCTTATCGCCTATGTCGCGCTGTATGTCGTCTCAGAGGAGGGACTCGTCGTTTTAGAGGACGATTTCTTGTTGGATCTTCTGCTTTGGGCGGGGGCGATCCTGTTCGCCGTCGGGCTGATGTCGCTGATCATGAGCGGCATGACAAACAGGAAGCAGCTCTCGCTTGCCTTTGTCAACGAATATGAGTTTTATCCCGAAGGGCTTGTCATCAACGATTACCGTGCGGGCGAGCATGTTTCCACGGCGCGCCTTCGTTATTCCGATTTTGAAAAGATCAGGGAGAGCAAAGAATTTTTCCTTCTCTATCCCAATCGCGTCACGGTGTATCCCGTCGATAAGGCGCTGCTCACGGAGGAGGAATGCGCGCAGTTGCGCGCAATGTTGCGCCTGCCTGCAAAACCGAAAAAGAAGTGATATAAGGCTTGTTCGCCCCGCGGAAGTTCCCGCGGGGCGTTTTGCGCTCCGGGAAAGACTTGCCGGCGCATCACAGGACGTACCGAGAAGTGCGATGCGGGACGGTTTTTCTGCCGGAATACAGAAATAGCGCGCCGCCCGGAACGGGCGGCGCGCTATGTCATAAAAACAGAAACAAAAATGAAAACCCCACATATCGGCGCTTCAACATTCTCTCCGGCACGATATACAGGGCTTTATGGTGGGGACGACAGAACTCGAATCTGTGACCTCTTGCATGTCAAGCAAGCGCTCTAACCAACTGAGCTACGCCCCCGTGAACATCGGTAATGATACTAAAAAAACACACGCTTGTCAAGCATTCTGCGCGACTTATACAAGATTTTTTTGCAGAAATTTCGGAAATTTTTGTTTTTTGATCGGAATTGCCGAAGCCGGTTGCAATTTTTTAGAAAGGACTTGACGAAAATCGAGAAAGGTCTTGACGAAAAGCCGTTTTCGCGGTACAATGTGCTTGATCAACTGAGAAGGAGGATAAGATGGGACTGAAATATGATGCGGTCGTCATCGGCGCGGGCAACGGCGGGCTGACGGCGGCAGTACGGCTTGCGCAGAGCGGGGCAAAGACCCTGCTGGTGGAAAAACACAATTTACCGGGCGGGTTTGCGACCAGCTTCCGCCGCGGACGCTTTGAGTTCGAGGCGTCGCTGCACGAACTCAACGATTTCGGCACGGCGGAAAATGCGGGCGATCTCCGTCAGTTATTTGATTCGCTCGGTGTGACGGATAAGATCGAATGGCTTCCGATCCCCGACGCTTACCGCGTCATCTGCAAATCGGAAGGGTTGGATGCGACCATGCCTTTCGGCGTAAAGGCGTTTATTGACCGCATGGAGCAATACGTTCCGGGCAGCAGAGCATCAACGGAGAAGTTCTTTGCCCTTGCCGAGGAAGTGCGCCTCGCACAGGCGTACAGTAACTCCGTCAACGGCAAGACAGATTCCAAATATATGGTAAAGAATTACGGCAACTTTGTCCGCTGCGGTTCTTACTCCGTCAATGAAGTGCTCCGTGCGCTGAAAATGCCGCAGAAAGCGCAGGATATTTTAAGCGCTTATTGGTGTTACCTCGGCGCGCACCTGGAGGACATGAGTTTTGCGCACTATGCTTCCATGGTCAACCGCTATATCCTGCGCGGCGCAGTCAGCCCCAAGTCCCGCTCGCATGAAATTTCCCTCGCCTTCATCGAGCGTTTCCTTGAACTGGGCGGCGAGGTCCATATGAACACTGAGGCAGTCAGGATCCTTACAGGCAAGGACGGCGTAGAGGGCGTCGTGCTGGCAGACGGCACCACGGTGGAGACGCGTCACATCGTTGCCAACTGTGCGCCTCATCTTGTATACGGCAAGATGATGGAAAACGTACCTGAGCGCATCGTCCGTGCGACCAACGCGCGTAAACTTTCGGGCAGGGGATTTACGATGTTTTTGGGACTGGACGCCACGGCAGAGGAGATGGGTGTACAAAACCATAATTATTTTCTGTACGATACTTCGGACTCGGTGAGACAGTATCATCTGATGGAGACGATTGAGGACAACGATGTACAGGCGACCGTCTGTCTCAACCGCGCGCAGCCCGATTGCTCGCCCGAAGGGACATGCATGATGTATTTCACGACGCTGTTCATGCAGCGGGAGGACGGGACGGACGCGTGGTCGGATGTCACGCCCGAGAACTACGTCAGGACAAAAAACCGGGTTGCCGACCGCATGATCGAGCGCTTCGAGCGCGACACGGGCGCAAGGATCCGCGATCATATCGAGGAGATCTCCATTGCGACGCCCATGACGTATGCGCGCTATTGCGGGCACCCGCAGGGGACGATCTACGGCTATGAGTCGCAGTACTGGGACGGTCTGATGCCCCGTCTGCAGATGATGAACGAGGACTATGAAAACGGCGTGCGCGGGCTGCGCTTTGCGGGCGGCTATGCGATGCGTCTTTCGGGCTATTCGAGCGCCTATCATGCGGGCGACATCTCCGGCCGTCAGACGGTGGGCGATCTCAAGAGGGAGGGCTGAGCCATGTTTGTATTCAAAAAACAGATCTTCGGGTTCATGGACCTGCTGCGTTTCAAGAAAATGGTGCCCAAGCGCCGCGAAGCGCTCGCCGAGGGCGCTGCGACGCCGCTTCCCAAGCGCTACCGCGTCAACGAGACGGCGGCGGTGCTGCATCCGGGCTATCAGAAGGCGACGCTGACCGAGGTCAAAGAGGTCGCGCCTGCGTTCAAGTCCTTTACCTTTGCATTGGAAAAGCCCATGTACTTCCGCGCGGGACAGTATGTGACGCTCGGCTGCAGGGTGGGCGAGAGCGAAGTCGCCCGCCCGTACGCCGTCTCCTCCGCGCCCAAGGCGGCGCTTGCAAAGACGCTGACGCTCACCGTCAAGAAAGAGGGCTTTTTCAGCGGCTATCTGGTCGATGAGGCCAAGGCGGGGGACGTCTTTACGATCGGCGATCCTTCGGGTGAATTTTACTATGAACCGCTGCGCGATGCCGGGACAGTCGTTGCACTTGCGGGCGGGAGCGGCATCACGCCCTTCTATTCCCTCGCGCAGGCGATCGCGGACGGCACGGAGGACTGCAAACTGATCCTGTTCTATGGCGCGCGGACGGAGAAGGATCTTGCGTTCAAGGCGGAGCTGGATGCGCTTGCGGGCGATAAGATCAAGGTGATCTATGTGCTGAGCGACGAGGAGAGAGAGGGCTACGAGCACGGATTCATCACGGCGGAGTTGATCAAAGCGCACGTTGCGAGCGACTATACCGTCATGATCTGCGGGCCGGGCGCCATGCTCAGGCATTTAGACGGGGAGCTGAAAAAGCTTGCGCTTCCCCGCCGCCGCATCCGCACGGAGGCCAACTGTACGGGCACGCGCGACGTCGCCGCAAAGACGTACACACTCACCGTTCACCTCGGATTTGATACGTATTCCGTCCCCGCGGACAGCCGCGAGACCATTCTCACCGCCCTTGAGCGCGCGGGGCTGAAAGTTCCGTCCAAGTGCCGCGGCGGCGTGTGCGGGTTCTGTCACAGCCGCCTTGTATCGGGCGCGTATTCCGTCGCGGGCGAGGATGCGCGTCGGCTTGCAGATCATAAGTTCGGTTATATCCACCCCTGCTGCAGCTATCCCGATTCGGACATGGAGCTCGATGTCCCGCCGCAGGCGTAAGGGAATCAACGCATCAATCGTACGCGGACAACGCCGGAACAGTTGGAAACATTCCGGCTTTGCGCCCCGCCGCAGATCGCGGCGGGGCGCAAAATTTTTTTGCGGAAAATATCGCCGGAGTGCCTTTCTGCGTTTGACAAGCGCATGCCAAATGTGTATAATGCCCATGTTGTTGATAAATCAACCAAGGAGCGGGCGAAAGTGGAAGACGTATTCGAACGGTTTACGATGACCATTCTCAAGATGAGCAAGCTGGTGCAGAAGATCAAGTCGCTGGAGATTCACAAATTCGGGTTGAAAGCGGTGCATGTTATGTGCCTGTATCATCTGCGCATGCATCCGGACGGGCTGACGGCGAGCGAACTTTGCCGTCAGACGCTGGATGACAAGGCGGCGATCTCCCGCGCGATCGCGCAGCTGCGCGAGGGGGGGTATGTCGTCGGCGACGCGGGGCGGCACAACGCCGCCGTCACCCTGACGGAAAAGGGGGAGCAACTGGCGCAATATGTCACCGTGCGCGCGGCACGCGCCGTCGCGGCGGGCAGTGCCGATCTTTCGGAAGAACAGCGCTCGTTGTTTTATAGGACCCTTTTGGAGATTTGCGGCAACCTTGAACATTACTATCGCGATCTGCTGCGGGAACAGGCAGACGCGCAGGAGGACGTATGATCAAAATTTTGGTGGATTCCGCATGCGATCTGGAACAGAGCGACGCGCAGGCGCTGGGCGTCTCGCTTTTGCCTCTTCAGATCCGCTTCGGCGAAGAGGAGTTTCTGGACGGCGTGACGCTCTCGCACAGGGCGTTCTTTGAAAAGCTCATTGAGACGAATACGCTGCCCCAGACAAGTCAGATCAATGAATACCGCTTTGAAGAGGCGTTTTCCGAACTCACGGAGGACGGCAGCGAGGTCGTCGCGATCACGCTCTCGTCCAAGCTCTCCGGCACGCATGCGAGCGCGGTGAAGGCGGCAAAGAAGTTCGGGGGCAAGGTACACGTCGTGGACAGCCTCAACGCCTGCATCGGCGAGCGCGTCTTATTGGAGTATGCCGTGCGCCTGGTCAAAGAGGGCAGGCTCGGCGCGGCGGAGATCGCAGCCGAGCTGGACGAAAAGAAGGGCAAGATCCAGCTGCTTGCCGTGCTCGATACCCTGCAGTATCTGCGCAAGGGTGGGCGTATTTCCTCCGTGACGGCGATCGCCGGGGAGATGCTCTCCATCAAGCCCGTCATCTCCGTCGTCAGGGGCGAGGTCAAGCTCGTCGGTAAGGCGATGGGCTCCAAAAAGGGCAACAACCTGCTCACCAAGCTCGTCAGCGACTGCGGCGGTATCGATTTTACGATGCCCTATGTTCTGGGCTATTCAGGCCTTTCCGACGAGTTCCTGCAAAAGTACATCCGTGACAGCGAAGCGCTCTGGAAGGATCATACCGATCATGTCCCGTACTACCTCATCGGCAGCACCATCGGCACGCACGTAGGCCCCGGCGCGATCGCCGTCGCCTTCTTTGCAAAGTAAGATGAAAGTGGGCATTCCCAGAGCGATGCTCTGGTATAAAAACGAAAAATTCTGGACGACCTTCTTTACGGAGATCGGCGTGGAGTACGTCGTCAGTCCCGAGACGGACAGGGCGATCTTGACGCGCGGCGAGATGCTCTCCATCGACGAGACCTGCCTGCCCGTCAAGCTGCTGTTGGGGCATGTGGATTGGCTGATCGGCAAATGCGACTATGTCTTTGTGCCGCGCATGGCGTTCCGCCACAAGCTGCAGATGTGTACGCGCTTCATGGCGCAGACCGACCTTGTCGCCAACACCTTCCGCGAACGCGACGTCAGGCTCCTCTTTTACAGCGTGGGAGAGGACAAGCCGGACGCCGAGCAGGAAGCCGTCTACAAGATGGCAAAGTACCTCAAGGTCAAGAAGTCGGTCTACAAAAGCGCCTATCAGACGGCGAAGCAGGCGCAGATGTTTTTTGAGCGTTTCCGCACCGAGCGCCAGCACGAGAAGATCGAGACGTCCGAAAAACTCAAGATCCTGCTCGTCGCGCACGCATACTGCATCGGGGACGCCTATATCGGCAAACCCGTCATCGGGATGATCAAGGCGCTGGGCTGCGAGCCGATCATCGCCGAGTACGGCGACGAGCGCGACTGTATCCGCGCATCCTATACGGTATCGGAGAATATGCCTTGGGCGTATAACCGCCACCTCGTCGGCGCGGTTGCACTCTATAAGGAGCATGTGGACGGCATCGTCATGCTCACCGCCTTCCCGTGCGGTACGGACAGCATGGTGAACGAGTATGTCATCCGCACCTTCAAGGATACGCCCATCATCACGCTCACTGTGGACGCACAGGACGGTTCTGCAGGCATCGAGACCCGCCTTGAGAGCTTTGTCGACATCATCGCGCTCAGAAAGGAGAGGGGCTATGACGCATAAGGAGATCGTGGCATGCTTCCCGCACATGGCGAACTATGCCTATGCCTTCAAATACATCTGCGAGCAGGGGTTTGAAGTCAAGTACCTCATTCCGCCGCCCATCACGCGGCGCACGCTGGAGCTGGGCAGCAGAACGAGCCCCGACTACGTCTGTTCGCCCTTCAAATACTGTATGGGCTGCTATCTGGAGGCGCTGGAGCTGGGGGCGAACTGCCTCATGCAGATCTACGGCGGCTGCCGCCTCAACTACTACGGCGAGCTCAACGCGCGCATCCTGCGGGACATGGGCTATGAGTTCGAGTTCTTCGACATGGCGGCGGTCAACTGGCGCTCGCCCAAGGACATTTACGAACATTTCAAGATCATCAATCCCGACCTGAGCATGGTAAAAATCGCCAAGGCGGTGCCCGTCACGTTCAAGATCATCGAGGTGCTGGACGAGTTCGAGGACTTCATCCGTCACAACATCGGGTTTGAGGTGCATGACGGCGATTTTGACGCGACCTATCACGAGTTCTTAAGCAAGCTGGAGAACATTGCGGACGGCAAAGAGCTGAAGGCGCTCTCGCAGGAGTACCGCAAAAAGCTGCACGCCGTCCCGCTCAACAAGCCCGCAAAGACCATCAAGGTCGGCATGGTCGGGGACTACTACACCGTGCAGGAGCCATTCTCCAACTACTTCATGGAAAAGGAGCTCGCCAAGTTCGGCATGGAAGTGTACCGCCAGATGAACTTCACCAATTCCATCATCCACAATCAGGGCAGGAAGAAGGAGAAGATCGCCAAGCGGTACGCAAAGTATGCGCTGGGTGCGACGGCGAACTCCACCATCGGCGAGGCGATCACCTTTGCCAAAGAGGGATGTGCGGGCATCATCCAGGTCAAGTCCTTCGGCTGCATGCCGGAGATCGACGCCATGCCCATTCTGCAGAACGTCAGCCGGGACTACGGCGTGCCCATTCTGCACTTCAGCTTTGATTCGCAGACGAGCGAGACGGGCGTGCGCACGCGGCTGGAGGCGTTTTATGACATGGTCGAGGCAAGAAACGGGAGAAAAGCATGACAAAAGGATATTTAGGCATCGATATCGGTTCGATCTCCACCAAGGGTGTGGTCATCGATCGCGATAACAACATTCTCGCCAAGGAGTACCTATGGACGGAGGGCGACCCGATGGGCGCGGTCAAGCGCCTGTTAAAAGCGCTCGAAATCCAGCTCAGAGGGCAGGATGTGCAGGTCGTCTCCGTCGGCACGACGGGCAGCGCAAGAAAGCTCATCGGCGTCATGACGGGCGCGAGCGTCGTCAAGAACGAGATCACGGCGCACGCGATCGGCACGACGACGGTGCATCCAGACGTCAGAACCATCTTCGAGATCGGCGGGCAGGATTCCAAGATCGTCATCATCGAAAACGGGTTCGTCACCGACTATGCGATGAACACGCTGTGTGCGGCGGGGACGGGCTCCTTCCTCTCCAGCCAGGCGCACCGCCTCGGCGTCTCGGTGGAGGACTTCGGCGAGATCGCGCTCACCTCGAAAAAGCCGACCAACATCGCGGCGCGCTGTACGGTGTTCGCGGAGAGCGATCTCGTGCACAAGGCGCAGATCGGGCACAAGAAGGAGGACATCATCGCCGGGCTGTGCAAGGCGGTCGTCACCAACTATCTGAACAACATCGGCAAGGGCAAAAAGATCTTGCCGCCCGTCGTCTTTCAGGGCGGCGTGAGCAAGAACGTCGGCGTCAAAAAGGCGTTCGAGGATGCCGTCGGACACGAGGTCATCGTGGACGAGAACGGGCATTTGATGGGCGCGTTCGGCGTCGCGGTGCTGGCAAGGCGCAGCGGCAGGGAACGTCCGTTCTCCTTTGACACCGCCGATATCGAGTTCCGTACGCGCGGATTTGAGTGCGGCAAGTGCGCAAACCACTGCGAGATCATCTGCGTCTACCGCGAAAATGAGCTCATCGACGCCTGGGGCAACAAATGTGAAAACGGCGCCGTGCGTACGGCGCGCTGACCGAAAACAGACCGCTGCGGCGGTCCTTTTTTATGCAATATATTTGAGACAGGTCACTGAAAATCGGGCGGTAAATTTCCGCCGCGCCTTGAAATCGTAGCGCTGATATGGTACAATGAATGTATCAAGGGGGAATGCCATGTACGCATTACAGAGCCGCTGGAAATTGGAAGCAAATAAATTGTACTATTACGGACTGCGCAACCGCAGGGTCATGTTCCGCAACACCGTGAAACTCTCCAAAAAGCAGCGCGAGATCGTCGCCGCGCTGCCCAAGGAGCTGACGGAGGAGGAAAAGGCGGCGCTCGGCGGCCTGCTCGGGACGCAGGTCGTGCCGCAGTCGCAGGTGCGGAACATTCCGAAAAACCTGTCGGAGGCGCGCTTCTGCACGTCCTGCTGCGCCAACGACTTCATCCTTCCCGGGTTGGAATTTGATGACGCGGGGCGCTGTCCCATGTGTCAGACGGAGGAGGAGACAAAGGGCTTAAAGAGCGTTCTGCCCCTCATCGACGAGATCCCGCGTTCCAAAAAATCGCGCTTTGACGTCGCGCTCTTCTACACGGGCGGCAAGGACTCGACCTATTTGCTCTACTACCTCTCCAAGGTCAAGGGGCTGCGCGTCCTTGCGCTCACCTGGGAGATCCCGTTCATCTCCGAGAGCGCCAGGGCGAGCATCGAGGGCGCAAAACGGGCGTTTGATCGGGTGGAATTCATCACCCGCTCCGTCAGCCGCGCCGACTTAAAGCGCGTCTATCGCAGGCTCTATGAACTGGCGGGCAATACCTGCGCCTGCCCGTCGCTTGCCTACCTTCTCTTCTATCCCGAGCTGGTGGAAAACCGCGTCCCGTACTTCATGGCGGGCAACGAGCCGGTGCAGATGCTCGGTCTGTACTATAACCATATCGCCCCGAAGATCGCCTATTCTTTTGCAAATAACCGCCTCCTGACCGCGCTGTATAACGTCGGGCGGCTTCTGACGCTGCATCCGCCCCTGCGGCAGGGGCAGATTCAGGCGCTCATGACCATGAAGCAGCTCGCCTATGGGGACAATCTCGTCAAAAAATACAGCGGCTATCAGGGCGAGCCGGTGCACAGCGTCGTGGAGGCGATCCACGCCGTGCCCGAGCTGCTGCCTCCCCTCAAGCGGGCGATCCGGCGTTCGTCGTTCACGGGCAATGTCCCCGCGTTCGTGCATCTGGATATGGATGCGATCAGCGGCGGGACGTACGACTGGAACCGCGTCAAGGACATTCTGGTGCGCGAATGCGGCTGGGTCGCGCCCGACGAGAGCAAGAAGGCGCTGCACACGAGCTGCTCCATCGAGCGCTGCAAAGATCACACCCAGTTCGTACGCTACTACCGCTGCGAGAGCAAGATGATCCCGTTCAGCGCGCTGGAGATCTCCCTCTCGAGCAAGCGCTGCGGCCGTCCGCGCGAGGAGGTCGTCTACGAAATGGAGCATTGCCTCGGCTTTTCGCTGGAAGAGCTGCCCGAGTGCGCCCTGATGCGCGCCGAAGCGGGAGTAGGCGATGATTGATGTCTACTGCTTTTCGGGCGCGGGACACAGCGCTGAGGTCGCCGCACACTGCGCCGAACGGCTGGGCGGGCGCGTCATATCCATCGGAGAAGAAACGAAGTGCAGAGGGGAGCGTGTGCTCATCGTCTTTCCCGTCTACTGCGAAAACCTTCCGCCTCCCGTTGCCGGTTTTTTGCGCCGCGCCGAAGCCGGATGTGCCGCGCTCATTGCGACGTACGGCGGCATGTCCTACGGGCGCGTGCTGTATGACGCGCAGCAACTCTTCCCCGGCAGCGTGATCGCGGGGGCATACGTCCCGACCGAACATTCCCTCGCGCGCGACGGCTGGCGCTTTGACGGTGCGCCGCTTGCGTCATTACTTGCCAAGCTTTCCGAGGGTGGTACGGAGATCATGCTCCCCAAGACGCCCAAGCATTTTTTCTCCGACTTTGCGCCCGCATGGCGCAGCCGTATCGGTGCAAAACTCGTGCGAGACGGGAACTGCACGGGGTGTAACGCCTGCGGGGCGGCGTGTCCCATGGGCGCAATGCAGCAGGGACGGGCAAACAGAGATTGCATCCGCTGCCTCAGATGTGTGCTTGCCTGTCCTCAGGGGGCGCTCTCCGTGCGCCTTTCGCCCGTTCTGAAACATTACCTTCGCCGCCGCAGATGCAACGATACGATCGTGTATCCGGATTGATGTTGCATCGATCGGAAAAACAGTCCGCGCTCTGCGGACTGTTTTTCATTGGTGTCGATTTTATGGGAATTGTTTTTATGCTAACGTCTTGAAAGTTCTTTGAGCTTATGATATAATTGTAAAAAAATTGAAAAACAGGCATGCGTCTGTCATATTCGTTATGTTATCATGCAGACGATTTCAGTAAAAAAACAGATCCGCTGCGAGAGCGGATCTGCGAGTACACATCGTGTACGACCGAATGGATCGGCGATTTGAAAAAATCTTATTTGAACTAATGGTGTTATCCTGAACGG
>CALVWM010000060.1 GCA_944367185.1 uncultured Clostridia bacterium
ATGAATTTCCGCGCCCGCCCGTTCACAAAAAGAAAAAACCCCGAACGGGGTTGAAAATATTTGCCCGCGCAGAACAGATCTGCACTGCCTATGTTTTATCATTTCGCACGCAGCCCTGAGCACATCCTCCAGCCGCACACGGTCAACGGGTTTGAGCAGATACCCCGCGGCACGGACGCCGAACGCCTCCACGCCGTATTCGCGCGACGTCGTGAGAAAGACGAGCTCGCACGTCTCGCCCCGCCTGCGGATGCGTGAAGCGACCTCCATACCCGACATCACGGGCATGATGATGTCCAGCAGATACAGATCGAACCCGCCCTTTTCCTGCACCGCGTCCAGGAGCGCAAAGGGATCGGTAAACGCCTCCGCCGAGAAGGGCACGGCGATCCGGGAGGCAAGCTCGTCCAGCATCCCGAGGACTGCGCGGACGTCCGCAGCGCTGTCGTCCAGTACGGCAACCTTCATCATTGTACCGCCCTCCGCAGCAAGAGCCCGTCTTCAGACGCGATCGCGTCCGTCAAAGTGTGCGGGATCAAAAAGGATACGCTGCCCATGGGAGAGATCGTATCGTCTGCGAACGCGATCACGAGCAGGCCGTTCGCATCGATATAAAACGACCAGTCCTGCATGCAGGCGCCAAGATCTTCAAACGCCGGCTCATTTTCCCAGATACCATAGCCGTAGAAAGTATCGTAGTAATGCTCCACGCGGTACTCGATCTGTGCGACGATCTCCGCAGACAGGACATCGAGATAGCCGCTGTCCTCCCGGAAAAGGTCGGAAAGGTCCGCGATCTCATCGCGCGCCTTATCGATGACGAAGTATTTTTCGTAGGAAAGCGAGCTCCCGGCATTCAGCGTGTAGCTGACCCTGATCGTGAGCATGGCGTCATTTTCCACAAGGACGGAGCTCATGATGTCCGCGCCGACGTAACCCTGATCGCGCAGCCCGAAATAGGTCATAAACTCGTCCACGCACGCGTCGATGTAGTCCTCGATCGTCTTATCGACCGTTTCGTTGCCCGTCTGGGGATAGGTGACGTCAAGTTCGCTGTCCCCCCAGCCGAATCCCCAGTTCCTGAAATCGACGGCGGCGACCGCCGCGCCGAGCACGGGGACGTCCTCGAGCGCGCTCACGGTGGCGGGCATACAGTTGAAGGACAGTAGCAGCGCGACCAGACCGAGCGGAACGGCGGTGAGGGCGCGCGTACCGACCCGCTTTTTCCGCCCCTTATGCCGCACGTCAGACTTTTCAAACAGGACGAGTCTGACGGAGAAGCTCTCATCCGCGCTCTCGCACCTGAGGACGCCGCTGTATTTTTGAACGATATAGCGAATGCTCGCCATTCCGTAGCCGTGTTCTTCCGTCCTGGCGGCGACGGGCAGCCCGTCTTGTCCGAGCGGAACGCGCGCCGCCACGGAGTTTGCGATCATGCACTTGAATTTCCCGTCCGCGCATTCTGCCGACAGCGTCAGCGCCCTCTTGCCTTCCTCCGCCCTGATGCAAGCGTTGACGGCATTTTCCAGAGCATTTGCCAGAAGGATGCTGACATCGGAGCCCTCAAAGGGGATGTCCTTCGGGATGTTGACCTGCACGCGGACATCGACGCCCGCACGTTCGGCGCGTCCGAGAAGATTGGAGAGCACGGCATTGATCACGGTATTCTGACAGTAACCGCGCTGCTCGATCCCGCCCAGCCCTTCTTCCAGTGCATCCAGGTATTCCTCCACCTGCCCCGTGTCGCCCTGCGCCAGGATCCCGCGGATCGCGGCAAAATGATGGCGCATATCGTGGCGATAGCGCCTGCCAAGCTCCAGCTTTTGTTCGGAGAGCTTGTACTCCTCCCGCTCGATCTCCATCTGACGGAGCGTCTCTTCGCGCTCGGCACGCAGCTTCGTGTTTTTATGACGGGTCACAAGATATGCGGTCATTACGCCGAACACACACAGATCCGTCGCGAGCAGGAGCAGGATGGCGGCAATATCGCTCACACTTGAGATCTGATAGAGAGACAACACGACCGGCAGAAACATTGCCGGCAATAAAAAGAGATTTTTCTTTTCCGTCATGTCATCATCGCGGAAGATCCTGCGCAGGAAGTAGCAGACGACAAAGGCAACGGCAGCGCTGACAGCTGCGACGATGAGCGCGCAGAGCACATCTCCCCACACTCCGTCGAAACCGAACGAAACGACGAGTTTCCGGACAAGCCCGGAAATGACGCATGCGAGCAGGGCGACGGATATTACAAAGACATTTCCCGTAAAGCTTCTCTTGGAAAGCACAAATACCGCTATGATGACGGGAAGATACGCCGTGACCGGCATGAGGGCGATGAGAAAGGCGTGATCCGGAAGAGCGATCCCGATTGCGAGGTGAACGGCGGAGACCGCGCCGACGAGCACCGCCCAAACAACGCGCGTGACCGTCTTTGAATAGCGCCTCATGGTAAGAATGACGCAGATGAACGAAAACAATATAAAAGGGATCATCGAAAAAATGATATTGCTCATTGCCTTTCCTCACGCAGGACAACGCCGCAGTCAGCGGCAGTCCGTATGCGGCATCCGCAATCACCGGCGAATGATCCCATTATATCACAATTTTTGCGTACGCGCAACGGCAGAGAGCGCCGATTCATACGCAGATCGCAGCATTTCACGCAACTTATGACCGTGGCGGCGCGATCTCTGTCCCTTATGTTCCCTGCTCCGTCGGCCCCGTGGGGCCGGTAACGCCTGTTCCCGTTGCACCCGTGGGACCGGTCGGGCCTGTGGCGCCGGTAGCCCCCGTTGCACCGGTAGGGCAGGTGCAATATGGGAATTATTTTGTAGTTTGTTCGCGGTATTCCGCGAGCGTTTTGTTTGAAATAAGTTTGTAGTAAATGTGTATGTGCCGCGGCTCGTCGCCATCCGTCTTTTCGCCGACGGTGATAAACTCGATGAGTTGCAGGCACATTTCGCGCGTGAGCTGCTCGCACCTGCCGTAGCGTTTGAGGCGGGCTATGTACTCCTCGGCGTCTGTCTCTATGGTGTCCGCCTCGGCGAGCCGCTTTTCAAGTTCGGCAATGCGCTTTTGCGTACTCTCTTTCTCCGCCTGATATTTCTGGCATAGATTACTGCATACGCTTTCAGGGAGATTGCCCAGCACCTTCTCTTCAAAAGCCGATTGAATGAGCTTATCCAACTCCGCAAGCCTGTCGTTGAGCGAACGCAACTGTTTTTCGTCTGAAAGTCTGTTGCGCTCGCCGCACTTTGCACGTTCGCGGAAGAAATGCTCCTTTGCCTTTTCCTCGTCAAGTTCCACCTTGCCGAGCATAGAGCGAATGTCCTGCAAGACAATGCTTTCTATCTGCTTTTCAGTGATAGAATGAAACTTGACCATTTACCCATATAAAGCCTCTCACTTAATAGCCACGAGAATGGTAAAATCGGAGCCCCTGAATTGAAGAATTTTTCAATCCTTCATTTACAGACTAATCACTCAAAAACAGCTCCCTACAATAGGTAGGCAATTAAAGCGGCTAAAAGTTAATCAATTTCCGATAATTTCATCCACATTTCATTTTAGCCCGCACAAAACCCCTCACTAAGTAGCCATGAGAATTGGAAAAGTTCACCCCCCCTTGAATTAGTATTTTGATAAAAAAATGACTCTTTTTACTTCTTATAAATTTTACAGTCACGATAAGATTCTGATAAATCTATCAATAAAGATTTGTATTCAACAATATTAAAAGTCTGTTCTGAAGCAAGAATCAAATATTCTATATTTTCATGATAAAGAAAGTAACCTGTATTTATTAATCCGTTTTCTAGATAAAAATTCAACCTTTTTTTTCGTTGAGAATTATTTAAAGCGTTAATATCCAAAGGTTCAATATTCAATATTACAATTTTTTTGTCCTTACTTGATATGATAGAATTTAATATTTTTGTGCCGATTCCTAATGACCTAAAGCAATCTTTTATAACTAAATAGTATAAAAAAATAAAATTCTTGTTTTTAACAATAAAGGAAAATCCGCACATATCATTATTGGCGTAATATACATCAAAATTTACATACTCACGTAAAGAAAGTTGCTGTAATTTAGCAATATCGGTCTGCTCTTCCTTGGGGAAAGAGTTTTCCATCATCGTTTTTATCTCTTCTATCTCGCGAGAAGCAGATATTCTTTTCTTTAAAATTTGATAATACATTTTTATTGCTCGTCAAAAAAAGAAGGGTTTTTTTCATAGAGCTGTTGGTAATATTCGTACAACTCTTTAGCCTTAATACTTATTTTTTTAAATTTTGGCGGAATCAACTGAACCTCATATAAAGTTGAACTGTGAGTGCTCTGAGTGATTTTTCTCATTCCAAAAAGAGTACAGAATTTTTCCCCGTTAGAAGTCACTGCATCAGCTATCATCCTTTTAATAAATATATCTTGTTTTGCAAATTGAATAAATTTATCAATAAGCGTGTTCAGCATTATAGAAAACAGCCCGGTATTTTGATAATCGGGATGAATCACAATAGAAAAAAAGTATAAATTATACGGCGAAGGCATTTCATATGGCAAAATCATGTCTTGCGTAATATTTGTAGTTAAAAACTCGCCAGATTTTATTTTATTATAGCACTCCTCCGTTATAGGGGTAGTGTTGGTATAAGCTACGACTTTGTTTGTGTTAGTATCCTTGATTATGATATAAATATCTTTGTTGAGTTTATGCCAACTATAACACTCATCCACATCTACATGTTCCATTCCGGCATACACAATATGGTCCAATTGAACTGCTTCTTTAATATCTTCATAAGTAATTGTTGTGCCTGTTTTTACCAAATAACGCGAAGAAACTGCCAGATTTATAGAATTTTTAATATGATTTATTAATGCACTAGTTCCTTCATTAATATTAAAACTCTGTACATTTCTTAATGTCCGAGGCAGCCTTGCTATTGAAAAATCTTTGATAAAAGTAAATAGATATGCATTACTTTTTACACCTGATAAATAGTCCCCATAAAAGCTATCCCATTCATACTGTACCCACTTTGAAGTTGCATACTCCGCCTTTGTCAAGACAATGATTAATATTTTTGCAGAATCTAAGGCGGCGTCAATATCCGCTTTAAATCTTGAACTGCCTATCTCTTCTAAACTTTTTTGGGAAAAGAAAACTTTATAACCAAGTTCAGATAATTCATTGTGTAATTTATAGGCTATTGCGTAATCCTCGGTTGTATTCCCTGCGTCATCATGGTGACGATATGAAATAAAAATATCACACATTTTTTCCCCTTAACGTTACGATAGTAATATTAATACTGTAGTTATACCAGTCGTACAATTTTAAATGCAAAGATTCTTTAATTAATTCTTATCAAAATATTGATGGCTTTTTGTACATACTGTTATGCTCATATTATACCATAAATAAGTTTGTAATGCAACAACGCATGCATATTTATATATGAAATAATAGCATTTTAAAAAGCAGCGACTGTTTAAGCCGCTGCTTTGCCTTTTTACCGAATAGCTGTTTTATTTTCCCTTATGTTACCTGCTCTGTAGGACCGGTCGGGCCGGTCGCTCCGGTAACGCCGGTTGCGCCCGTTGCGCCGGTTGCGCCCGTGTACCCTCTGGGGCCGGTCGGACCGGTCGGGCCCGAGCAGCCCGAGCAGCCCGTCGGACGCGCGGGATCGACCATATTGACGGCCTCGGACGCTTCCGAGAACACCATGCTCCAACCACATTTGCAGGTGCAGGGACAATTCCCGCACACGCAGCACCAATTGTATCTCGTCATTGTTTTCCTCCGTTTTTGCGCAGATGCGCATGGGTACAATGCACGAAAAACGCACATTGCCCGTACTATATTATATCCGATTTTGACTACGGAGGTGACGATGCAACTTTCCCTGTGCATGATCGTAAAAAATGAGGAGGACGTCCTTCCCCGCTGTCTGGACAGCGTAAAGGACGCCGTGGACGAGATCGTCATCGTCGATACGGGGAGCACGGACGCGACCCGCGCGATCGCCGCGCACTACACCGACAAGATCTATGACGAGCCGTGGCAGGACGACTTTGCGCGCGCACGCAACGCATCCTTTGCAAGGGCGGGCGGCGACTATCTTTTATGGCTGGACGCAGACGACGTCATCGCGCCCGAGCAACTCCCCCGCCTTTTTGAACTCAAAAAACAGCTGGCGCGCGACCCCGCCGATATGGTCGTGTGCGGATATGCGGGCGGCGGACTTTCCTTTCGGCGCGAGCGCATCGTCAGGCGGTGCGAAAAAGCGCGCTGGGTGGGACGCGTGCATGAGTGCATCTCCCCCTTCGGCAGAGTAATCGGCAGCGACTTCACGGTGACGCATCTTAGAAGCAACAAGCCGCGCGGCGCACGCAATCTGCATATTTACCAGAAGTGGCGCGCGGAGGAGCCGCTCTCGCCACGCGATCTGTTCTACTACGGGCGCGAGCTGTACTATAACAGGCTTTACACAGAAGCGATCGCCGTGCTGGAGGAGATGCTCGCGGGCGAGGGTTGGCACGTCAATCAGATAGAGGCGTGCAAAGTGCTTGCGAGCTGCTATGCCGCCAAGGGAGAGCGAATCCGGGCGCTCAACACCCTCTTTCGCAGCTTCGCATTCGGACTGCCGCGCGGGGGCGTCTGCCACACCATCGGCAGGGCATTCCAGGAGGACGGGAAACTTGGCGAGGCTGTCTGGTGGTACGAACGGGCGCTCGCCTGCCCCGATCGTTCCGCCGAGGGCGACTTCGACGTGCCCGACGAGCGCACGCTCTATCCGCTGCTGGGGCTGGTCTACTGCAATTCGCTGCTCGGAAAGTTGGACACGGCGCTGGAATATCATAAGCGTGCTGCTGTGCTTGCCCCGACGCACCCCTCCGTCCTGCACAATCAAACCTATTTCGAGAGCATCGGCATGTTGTCAAGATCCTCCACTGAAATCTGACTTTGCGCGCTCAGGCAAACGGAGCGGCAAAAAGAGAAAGAGGCAGGGATTTTCCCCGTTCCAAAGAGGGAAAACCCCTGCCTGACATGATGGCATTTATTTAGATAATGATCGAAATACTCTTCCTTCCGACGCAAAAATCTGCATTTTTCGTCCCTGATGTCCCCTTCGTTTTGCAGGAAAACGCGCGAAAACGCCGTTTTTCGGGGGTTTTCGGGCCGGCTGAGCAATCCCCTGCGCCGCGGTCAAAGAACGGGATATTTTGACATCTTTCAAAACGCGCGCATTTTTTATCGCCCGAACGGGCATTTCAGGGCACAAAAAAAGGAAGCCGAACGGCTTCCTGTTTTGCGCTAAAGCGATCAGAAATCGACTTCGGTATCGTAGTAGCAGCACTTGAGCAGCTTCTCCATCTCCTCGACGGAAGGCTGGCGGGGATTGGAGCCCGTGCAGGCGTCGCCGATCGCGTTGACGGCGATATCGTGCAGGCGGGAGAGGAACACGTCCTCGGGAACGAAACCCTGCTCGCAGGGATAGCTGTCCGCGCCGTAGTTCTTGATGCAATGAGGGATATTCAGCTCATCGTTCATCTTTCTCAGATGCGCAATGAGCAGCGCGACCTTCTCATCGTCATCCTTGCCGCCGAGCCCCATGTAGTCCACGATGACGCCGTAACGCTTCTTCGCGGTGGGATCCTTTGCATTGAAGGCGATGACCTTGGGCAGGTACATTGCGTTCGCCGCGCCGTGGATGATGTGTGCGCCGTAATCAGCGAACGCCGCGCCCGTCTTGTGCGCCATGGAGTGGACGATACCGAGCAGCGCGTTGGAGAACGCCTGTCCCGCAAGGCACTGCGCGTTATGCATTTTGTCGCGCGCTTCCATGTCCCCGTTGTAGGAAGGAACGAGGTTCTCCTGGATCATCTCGATCGCATGAATGGCGAGCGGGTCGGTATAGTCGCAGTTCGCCGTGGAGACGTACGCCTCGATCGCGTGCGTCATCGCGTCCATACCGGTGTGCGCGACCAGCTTCTTGGGCATGGTCTCCGCGAGGTCGGGATCGACGATCGCGATATCGGGCGTGATCTCGAAGTCTGCGATCGGGTACTTGATGCCGTTCTGATAGTTGGTGATGATGGAGAATGCCGTGACCTCGGTCGCCGTACCCGATGTGGAGGGGATCGCGACGAAGTGCGCCTTCTTCCTCAGCTTGGGAAGCCCGAACACCTTGCACATATCCTCGAAGGTCGTATCGGGATACTCGTACTTGATCCACATCGCCTTTGCCGCGTCGATGGGCGAACCGCCGCCCATTGCGACGATCCAGTCAGGCTCGAACTTGAGCATCGCCTCCGCGCCGCGCATGACCGTCTCGACGGAAGGATCGGACTCGATGCCCTCAAACACTTCCACTTCCATGCCCGCTTCCTTGAGGTAATTCACCGCTCTGTCCAGGAAGCCGAACTTCTTCATCGAGCCGCCGCCGACGCAGATCATCGCCTTTTTGCCTTCCAGCGTCTTGAGGACTTCCAGCGAGCCCTTGCCGTGATAGAGATCTCTGGGTAACGTAAACCTTGCCATTTGAAACTCCTTTTCTTTTTTCGTGAACATCGTTCACTTGATTTCCAAAAGATATTATAGCACAAATATGACGTTCGTCAAGACCCATTTTGCATTTTTTCATGGATTTTTTTCGTAAATCACATAATTATTATAAAAGCTCCGCGCCCGCCGAACATCGTTCGGCGGGCGCGGCATATTGAATGATTTTTCCTTCGTCATGCGGCATTTATCCGCGCTTTCTAAACACGTTTAACAGGATATAGACAAGGAGCAGCACGAGCGTCGCGCCTGCAAGAACGAGGTACATGGCAGGCAGCCCGACTTGTTCCCCGAAGAAGTAGAGATTGCAGTCCACCGCGTCGCGCAGCGCCTCCACCGCCTCCGTAGGCAGCCCCTGCGCGCCGAGCTCGGCAAACGCGCCCTGCATAGCATGGTTGCGGATGAGCGACGTGCCGTACGTTCCGGGCAGGAAACCGATCGCCGTCTGAAGACCCTCGCCGAAGGAGGAGATGGGCATGTACGCGCCGCAGACAAACCCGTAGCCCGCGCTGACGATCGCCCCGACTGCAGAGATCTGCCCCTGCGTGGAGAGGAAAAAGTTGACAACAGAGGAGAGCGCCGTGCCGAACAGTACCAGAAGCAGCACGTCAAGCAGCAGCCGGAACACGTCCGCGACCGAGAGATACCACCCCACGACCGCCACATAGACGAGGCAGATCGCCGTCGCCGCATAGCAGATGAGCAGCGTGGAGACGAGCGTCGCAACGTAATAGCTCAGCGAGAGAGCGGCGGGCTTCACGGGCGAGATGCGAAGATCGCGTACGGCGCCCGTCACCCTGTCCTGCACCATGAGAAAGTTGGAGCAGAACGCCACGGTCACGCAGGACACGGCGAGCATGGAGGAGATGAGCTGCGTCGCCACCAGACCGTCGATGACGTCCTCGGGTACGGGCATCCCCGCAGGGAAACCTGCAAGGAAGCTGTCCCGATAGATATTGCTCAGAAAGGTCACATATAAAACGAGCAGAATGGCGGGCGTGATGAGCGAAGTGAAGAACATGCCCTTGTCCTTGAAAAAGAGCTTGATGTTGCGTTTGATGAGAATGAGAACGGTCATTGCATCCCTCCTTCCGGCTGTCTGCCCGTCACGGCGAGAAAGACGTCGTCCATTCTGCCCTTTGTGACCTCGTAATCGCGGAACACTTCGGGGTGGGCGAGGATGAGCCGCGTCGCCTGCGCCGTATCGGACACCGACAGGCGGAATCCGCCCGGGATCTTTTCATAGGGAAGCCCCAACCCCATGACGGTCTCCTCGTCCGCGCCGTAGAGCGTAATGAAGTCGCCCGTGTATCTGTTTTTGAGCGAGAGCGGCGTGCCCTCGGCGGCGATCTTCCCGCCTTCGAGGATGACGACGAAGTCCGCCTCCGCTGCCTCCTCCATGTAGTGCGTTGTGAGGAACACTGTCATTCTCTCCTCCTGCCGCAGCCGCGCGATGACGCCCCAGAGGAGCTTGCGCGTCTGCGGGTCCAGCCCCGTGGTCGGCTCGTCGAGGATGAGGATCTTGGGGCGGTGCAACAGCGCCCGCGCAATGTCGATGCGCCGCCGCTGCCCGCCCGAGAGCTTGGCGACCGCCCGCTTCTTGAATTCGCCGATCCCGAGCAGCGCGTCAAGTTCTGAAAAGCGCTTTTTGAACGCGGCGCCCGTGATCTTGTAGAGCGCGGCGCGGCTTTCGAGGTTGTCCCACACGGTGAGTGCGCCGTCCAGAACGGAGTTCTGAAAGACGACGCCCAGCTTTTGCTTGACGGGATCGGCGCCGCCGTCGAGATCCGCGCCGTCGATGACGATTTTGCCGCCGTCCTTTTTGAGCTGTCCGCACATGATATGAATAGTCGTGCTCTTGCCCGCGCCGTTGACGCCGAGGAAGGCAAACAGCTCCCCTTCCCTGACGCGGAAGGAAAGATCCTGCACCGCCTTGACTTCGCCGAATTGCTTGCTTAAATGGTCGATCGTGATAATATCGCGCATGTCATTCTCCTGAAAATGGATTTGTTCCCTGCCGCTCGAACATGATCTCCAGCG
>CALVWM010000061.1 GCA_944367185.1 uncultured Clostridia bacterium
GGACGGACGCGTTTCGGTCTGCAGAGGCTCCAGAGAAGAAACCGAGGTGCGGAAATAGGGAAAGCGGATCAGCGTCTCTTCCAGCGCGCGGCTTAGAGCGGCGGCGTTGACGCGGCGGTACAGGTCGAGTTCTATGGAGGCGCAGGTCAGTCCGTACACGGCGTAAAGATGTCTTTGCGTGCCTTGCAGCTGCTGCGCCTGTCCGGGATGCACGGTTTGCGCGGGAGGGGACCCCGCGCGGAGATGCGCTTGCAAATTTTTCATGTCTCTATTATAGCAAATTTCTCAAAAAAACAAAGGAGAATGGGGGGACAACGGCAATATTTTTTGTATTTTTTTCCGGGATCGTCTCGGGGGGCGTTCGGGCGGGCCCGAGTTCCCTTCTTGACAGCGCGCCGCGGAAATGGTATAATCTCGGCAATCAGGCCGTGCCGCTCCGCAGGCAGAGCGCCGCGGCGCAACGGGAGGTCATATGCCGAATATTTACACATCCATGGATCAGCTCATCGGGCGGACGCCGCTGCTGGAGCTGAAGGGGATCGAGAGCGCGTATTCTCTGAACGCGCGCCTGCTCGCCAAGCTGGAGCAGTTCAACCCTGCGGGTTCCGTCAAGGATCGCGTCGCGCTTTCCATGATCGAGACGGCGGAGCGCGGCGGACGGCTCAGGGAGGGTTCCGTCATCATTGAGCCGACCAGCGGCAATACGGGCATCGGGCTTGCGGCGCTTGCGGCTGCGCGCGGATACCGCGCCATCATCGTCATGCCCGATACGATGTCCGTGGAGCGCCGCCTTCTGATGACGGCGTACGGCGCGGAGCTCGTCCTCACGGACGGCAGAGAGGGAATGGCGGGCGCTATCCGCCGCGCGGAGGAGCTTGCGGCGTCCATTCCCGGCAGCATGATCGCGGGGCAGTTTACCAATCCCGCCAACCCGGAGGCGCATTATCGCACAACGGGGCCGGAGATCTACGCCGATACCGACGGCGCGGTGGATATTTTTGTCGCAGGCGTCGGAACGGGCGGAACGGTCACGGGCGTCGGACGGTATCTCAAGGAGCAGAAGCCCTCTGTCCGCGTGATCGGGGTCGAGCCTGCGACCTCTGCCGTGCTTTCGGGCGGGAAAGCGGGGCCGCACGGGCTGCAGGGGATCGGCGCAGGGTTTGTCCCGGAGGTGCTTGACCGTACGGTCATCGATGAGGTGATCCCCGTGACCGACGAGGACGCCTACGCGGCGGGACGTCTGCTTGCGCAGCGGGAAGGGGTGCTTGCCGGTATTTCGTCCGGCGCGGCGCTCCGGGCGGCGATCGGCGTCGCGGCACGGGAGAGCAGCGCGGGCAAGACCGTCGTCGTGCTGTTGCCCGATACGGGAGACAGGTACCTTTCAACGCCTATGTTTGCGTCATCCGATCATTCGTAACCTTTTTACACGGGCGGCGTCCGCATGAACTTCATGCGGACGCCGCTTTGTCTTTTAGAAATATAATAAATTGAGCGAGAATTGTGTCGAAATTTGCAGTTTCTCCATTTTTGTACAAAATTCGACTAATTTTGTACAAAAATATATGAATTATGTACAAAATTGACTTTACAAATATAAATTTGCGTTTTATAATGCGATTATCCAAATCAGATACGGAGGAAAATTATGAAAAAGGTACTTATTTTGGAGAGTAACGAGGCATTTGCGCGTGAACTGTCCGATTACTTCGAGCGGGAAGGGTACACGGTCTGCGGCGTGTCGGGAGACGGAGCGGAGGGCATTGCGCTCCTGGAAAAGAACGCTCCCTGCGTCGTTGTCATCAGCTTACTGCTCACTTCATTGGACGGATTTACCGTTCTGGAGCGCGTTAAGAAAGAGGGGCTCAAAGCGGATTTCGTCGTCCTCGGGAACTTCTCGGATGACAAGATCGTCAGCCGCGTCATCGCGCTGGGTGCACGCTACTATCTGATGAAGCCCGTTTCGGCGGAGATCGTGGAGGAACGCGTCGCAGAGCTTTCGCAGGAGGATGCGCCCATGCCCGCACGGGAAAAGCTCGAGCGCAGGCGTGCGGGGTCTCTGGATGAGCGGATCAGCAACATCTTCGTCTCCATCGGCATCCCGCCCAACATCAAGGGATACAACTATCTGCGGGAGGGGATCAAGATGGCGGTCGCCGATCCGCGCGTCATCAACAACGTGACCAAGGGGTTGTACCCCGTCATCGGCGAGAAGTATGAGACGAGCGCGAGCAAGGTGGAGCGCGCCATCCGTCACGCCATCGAAGTCGCCTGGAACCGCGGCAGGGTGGACGCCGTCAACGCCATCTTCGGCGCGCGCGTTTACATCGGGTCGGAAAAACCGACCAACAGCGAGTTTATCGCGCTCGTTGCAGACAAGCTCATCCTGGAAAACATGGTCTGAATTGTTCCATGGTTTCCATCCCTCCTCGGGGCATGCCTCATGTGCGGTATGCCCCTTTTCTTGCCCTATTGCGGCAGAAAGCGCGTGCGCAATTGTTTTTTGAAAAATCACTTTAATATTGTTGAAAAATCCGCAGGAAAATGTTATACTATACGGGAATATAAGCTGGGGTATTGTATAAAAGCGGAGCCCGGGAGCCGATCGCGCCCGGTGTTTTGCAGGGGCTTTGCCTGCGGGCAAAGCGGAACGGAGGTCATTTTGAACGGAGTCGGTCGCGGAGAAAACAAACAGAATAAAAGTGTGGGCGCGCTCCTGACGCGGGAGACGATCGGCATGACGCTGCTCTTGTTCAGCGCCGTCATGCTGCTCATTACCGTGACGGGAGGTTTGATCTTCGGCGAGATCGGCGTGGCGATCGCCGCGTTTTTTGTCGGATTTGCGGGATTTTTTGTCTATCCGCTTCTGGCATTGCTCCTGTATGCCTCCGTCGTGCTCGTGTTCGGCAGGAAGCCCATTCCCGCGCGCTGGATCGCCCGCGTGTATTTTCTGCTTGCCGCGATCTTTCTCATCGTCCACGCCGCGACGGTCGGGCAGTATTTTTCGCGCGGATTCGGCGGCTATATGAACGCCTGCTGGACGGCGGCGAGCGACGGCGTCGTACATGGTACGGGCGGCGGCGTTCTGCTCGGGCTGATCGCCTATCCCGTCCGTGCGCTCCTTTCCGACGTCGGCAGCTATATCCTGTATGCGCTGCTCGTCGTGCTGGCGCTCTATCTCATCGCTCTGGATACGCCCCTTCGGGCGGTCATTCTGCCTTCCGCGCGCAGGCGCCCCGAAAAAAAGAGCGGCAAGCGTGAAGTCGCGTTTGAAGATCTTCCGGAGCCGCCCCGTACCTCCGCACAGGAGCATACGGTTGCCGCGGAAAACGCGCAGCCGGCGGCCTATTCGGGCTATCAGACGCCTTACGCCGCGCCGCAGTATGCGCAGCAGGAGACCTACGTGCCGCAGTATCCTGCGCAGGCACCGACCTATCCCGCCGGAAGTGCGGCGGGCGGCCGCCCTTATGCCGAGGAGCGCCCCGCGCCCAAAGTACAGCCGCCGCTCTCGGCGCAGGACGCCTATGAGCGCAGCCGCGACATCCTGTTCAGCAGCGATCCCGCAAGCGACTACCGTAGCAATCTCATCTTCGACCGCGATTCGCGGTTCAATACCTATCCGCGCCGTTCGAGCGTGGGACCTTCGGGTACGCCCGCGGACGCGGACAAGACTGCCGCGCCCTCCCGCGATGCCGCGTCTTCGCGCGACAAGGCGTCCGCTTCCGGGGACGTGAGCTATACCGAGCGCTATTTTACGCAGGCGGAGAGTTCCCGTCCCGTCATGCCCAAGCGCGTGACGCAGGAGCGCCCGGCCTCTTCGATCGAACAGGACGACTTCAACTATCCGCAGTCGCCCTCCTACCGTGCGCCTTCCATTCCGCTCTATCCGGCGCACGATTACTATGCGAACGACGTCCCGTACGTTACCGATCAGACGGAGGATCTGCCTGCACCCGAGCCGATGGAGCAGCCGTCGCAGACGGCAAGGCCTTCCTATACGCCCTATGCCTACCCGCAGCCTTCGTTCGCATCCTCTGCGGATGCGCCGTCCGCGCGCAATGCGGCAGATCCCGATCCTGCGCGCGGCGTGTCTGCGCCGGAGCCGGAGCCCGCAGCCAAGGCAGAGCCCGCGCCGGAACCTGCACCCGCGGCGGAGCCCGGACGCGAGGCACGGCCTGCACCCGAAGTCCCGGAGCGCGTCTCCTATCTGGATCCGGTCAAGTCCGGGGAGCTCGATCTGCCCGTACAGCCGTCCGCGGCGGAGGAGTCTGCGCCCGTCTATCCCGCGCAGCCCTCGCCCTATGCCCGCCGTGAGGAGCCCGCGCCGCAGGAACAGGCGTCCTCGTCCGAATCCAAAGCGCGCGAGCGGGAATACCGCAGCATCTTCTCCCGTCCCGTGGAGGAGCGCACGCGCGTCGAGGATACGCCTGCGTCCAACTTGCCGGAGCGCTTCGACAGGACCAAGCTCAGCCGTGCGGACCGCTTCGAGATGCCCGAACAGGTGCAGAACGACCCGATCTCCGAAGGCGGAAGCAGCATTTTCGAGCGTTCGCCCGAGGCGGATGCTCCCCCGGCGCAGAGCCGCGTCTATGATGCGCCCGTGCGTTCGTCGGCCGCCGACCTGTTCGACGGTGACGCCGAGATCGATGACGCAGATTTCCGCGAGGAGCCGGCAGAGCCCGTGACGCCTGTGCGCGAGCGGGGGATTTCCCGCGGGCGCACGCCGCGCGGCGCGTTGGCGGATGCGCGCGAGTTTTCCGAGATCCCCGAGGAGAGCAAGCCCGCGCCGCAGCCTAAGAAACATAAGTATAAGAAATATGTACGGCCGGACGTCAACAACCTCAACCGTTACGACGATACCGTGCATATTTCACAGGAGGAGATCGAGCACAATTCCGAGATCATCCTCGATACCCTGCAGGGCTTCCGCGTGGACGCGGAGGTCGTCAAAGTGACCATCGGCTCCGCCGTCACCCGATATGATATTGATATTCCCCGCAACATTGCGGTGCGTTCGGTCATCAAGCGCGACGCCGAGATCGCAATGCGTCTGCATGCGCGCGACGGCGTGAATATCTACTCCAATTCCGAGGTGGGCGCGATCTCCGTCGAAGTCCCCAATTCCGTCCGCGCGACGGTGGGACTGCGCTCGGTCATGGATGCGCCCGAATACGTCAACGCAAAGCCCAATTCGCTGATGTTTGCGATCGGCAAGGATGTCGAAGGACGCAATGTCTGCGGCAACATCGTCAAGATGAAGCACATCCTCGTCGCAGGCTCTACCGGCTCGGGCAAATCGGTGTGCCTCAACGCGATGCTCATCAGCCTCATCTGCAAGTATTCGCCCGAGGAGCTGCGGCTCATCCTCATCGATCCCAAGAAAGTGGAGTTCGCCGTGTTCGACGGCCTGCCGCATCTGATGATCAACGAGATCATTGCCGATGCACAAAAGGCGGTGTCCGCGCTCAACTGGGCGATCAAGGAGATGGAGCGCCGTTATACGCTCTTCGAGCAGAAGACGCGCAGCGGCTCCAATGTGCACAATCTGGACGAGTACAACGCCTCGCTGGAAGAGGGCGAGGAAAAACTGCCCAAGATCGTCATTGTCGTGGACGAGCTCGCCGATCTCATGTCCGTCGCCAAGAAGGACATCGAGGACCGGATCCAGCGGCTTGCGCAAAAAGCGCGCGCGGCCGGCATGCACCTTGTCATCGCGACGCAGCGTCCCTCGGTGGACGTCATCACGGGCGTCATCAAGGGCAACCTGCCCACACGGCTTGCCTTCCGCGTCATCCAGGAAGTGGATTCCCGCACCATTCTCGACGAATCGGGCGCGGAAAAACTTCTGGGCCTGGGTGATATGCTCTACCGCACAGAGGGCATGTACAGTTGCCTGCGCGTGCAGGGCGCGTTCCTCGATTCCAAGGAAGTACAGCGCATCGTCGAGGACATCAAGGCGCACAACGAGGCTTACTTTGACGAATCGGTCGCCGACTACATCAACAAGTCGGAGAGCGGCGCCGGCGGCGAAGGGAACGACGACGCGGACGGCGGCACGGTCGATCCGCAGTATATCAAGGCGCTCGCCATCGTCGTAAAGCTTGGCTCCGCATCCATCTCGCTCATCCAGCGCAAGTGCTCGGTCGGCTACAACCATGCTGGCAAGATCATCGAATGGATGGAGCTCATGGGCTATATTTCCCCCTTTGACGGCAAGGCGAAGGCGCGCACCGTCCTCCTCACCAAAGAGGACTTTGAAGCAAAATACGGAGATATTGACGGATGAACAAGGTATTCGGCATGATCTCCCTCGGCTGCGATAAAAACCGCGTGGACGGGGAGCGGCTTCTGGGGGAGGTCCGCCGTCACGGCTGTCCCATCACGGACGACATCGAACAAGCGCAGGTGCTCATCGTCAACACCTGCGCCTTTCTGGGTGCTGCGCGTAAGGAGGCGATCGAGGCGGTGCTGGAGGGCAATGCCTACCGCGGCGGGAAGCTGGAAAAGATCGTCGTCGCGGGATGCCTGCCCGAAAAGTTTATCGATGAACTCTATCCCGCGCTCACGGAGGGGGACGTCTTTTTGGGCGTATCGGATTGCTCCGAGCTCTTTCCCGCCCTCGAACGCGCCTATGCGGGCGAGCGCGTCAACGCCGTCCGTACGGGGTGTGAAGGGGCGGAGCGCGTTGTCACCACGCCGCCGCATCTCAAGTACCTGAAGATCGCCGACGGCTGCTCCAACCACTGCACATACTGCCTCATTCCCTCCATCCGCGGCAAATATCGTTCCTATCCCATGCAGCAGCTCATCGACGAGGCCAAGGGACTCGGAGATACGCACGAACTCGTGCTCGTCGCGCAGGATACGACGCGCTACGGCGTGGACACGGGCGAAAATTTATTCGTGCCTTTGCTTAAAAAACTTTCTGAACTTGACAATATTTGTCATATTCGTCTGCTATACTGTTATCCGGAAGTGGTCACGGACGGGCTCATCGCCGAAGTCCGCGACAATCCCAAGATCGTCAAGTACTTCGATATCCCGCTCCAGCACAGCGAGGACAGGGTACTGAAGCTGATGGGGCGGCGGGGCACGCGCGAGAGCTATTTGCAGCTCATCCAAAAGCTGCGCCGCGAGATCCCGGGCATCGCCCTTCGCTCCACCTTCATCGCGGGTTTCCCGACCGAGACGGAAGAGGAAGTGGAGGGGCTGAAGGACTTTCTGCGCCGTGCGAGGTTTGAAAACTGCGGATTTTTCGCATACTCGCGCGAGGAGGGGACGCCTGCCTACAAACTCAAAGGGCAGATCCCCGCCCGCACCAAGCAGCGCCGCGTCAGGGCGCTCTACGGGGTGCAGGAGGCGATCGCGGATGAGTATCTCGCGTCCTTTGCCGGCAAGACCGTGCGCGTCGTGTGCGATGAAGTGGACTTTGAACGGGGCTGCTTTGTCGGCAGGACGTACTTTCAGGCGTACGGCGTGGACGGCGTGACCTATTTTACCGCTCCGCATGCGACGACGGGCGAAGAATACGACGTCGTCATCGAACGCACGGAAGCGGAAAATCTCATCGGACATGCGAAGGAGTAAGCTATGAATCTTCCCAATAAAATCACATTGACGCGCATTTTCATGATCCCCGTGTTCGTCCTCTTCTTCTATCTGGACGTCATGAACGGGTGGAATTATTTGGTCGCGGCGATCATTTTCGTGCTCGCCGCCGCGACGGACGCGCTGGACGGTCACATTGCCCGCAGCCGCAATCTGGTCACAAACCTCGGCAAGTTCCTCGATCCCATTGCGGATAAGGTGCTCGTCTCCACGGCGTTTATCCTGCTTCTGACGCGCATGGAGGCATTCTATGCGCCCTTTTCTCTTTGGGGGACGAGCGCGGTGATTGACGCAAGCTATGCAATGACCGTGACCGCGGGCATCTGCGTCGCGCTCATCATGGCGCGCGAGCTCATCGTCAGCGGCTTCCGCATGGTCGCCGCCGAGAGAAAGCTCGTCATCGCGGCGGATAAGCTGGGCAAGGTCAAGACGACCTGTCAGGACGCGGCGATCGCCTTCCTGCTCGTCGGGCTGAGCTTTTTGGACAGCACGGCGGGACAGGTGATCGGCTTTATCGGGCTTATCCTCTTCTTTGCCTGCACCGTCCTCACCGTCGTCTCGGGCGTCAATTATATTCTCAAAAACAAGAGCGTCCTCACCGAGGCGAAGGGGGAGACGCAGGCGTGAAGTATGCGGGCATCGTCCTTCGCAATACCAAAAATTCCTTTCTTTCGGTGGCGGCGGCGCCCGTCTTTGACGCGCTTCTTTCGGGCGGCGTCTTTGTCGACGAGATCGAAGTACTCGCCTATGACGCGCCCAGCAAGGTTTCCTCCGCGCTCCTGCGGCTCTCGACCGAGTGCGACGGCGTGTTCCTCGTGTGCGCGCCCGCTCTCGTGCCCTCCGCAAGGGACGCGGTCGCCGTAGCGGCGGAGGGGACGTTTTCTGAAGAGAGCCTTCTGGAGACGGACGACTGTCTCTTTGCCGTCCTGCCCGAGGGGGAACGCGGCGCGCAGATCGTCAGAACGGAGATCGTCCCCCGCATCGACAGGCGGCGGCACAAGTCCTATGCGCGCGTCGTTCTGTGCACCTGCTCCGCGCCGCGGGACGCGGTCGCTTCCGCCGTCAGACAGGCGGAGGAGGCGGGCAAGGGCAAGCTCTCTCTGCACGCGACGGAGGAGTACGGCTGTGCGCGCATCGAGGTCATCTATGACCAGGAGACGCCCAAGATGATCGCCGACGAGGTCGTTCGCATCCTCGCCACCGATCTCAAGGATTACCTCTACGCAATGGAGGATATGTCGCTCGCGGAGCGCCTCGTCTCGGCGCTCAAGCTGCACCGCATGCGCATCTCTACGGCGGAGTCTTTCACGGCGGGCGGCGTGGGGCGCGCCATCGTGCAGGTCCCGGGCGCGAGCGCCGTGTTCTTTGAGGGCATCAACGCCTACGACAACAAGGCAAAGCGGGAGCGCCTCGGCGTCGGCGAATTTACGCTGATGGACAAGGGCGCCGTGTCTGACGAAGTCGCCTATGAAATGGCGGCGGGCTTATTAAAACAGGGCAACTGCGACGTGGCGATCGCAACAACCGGCATCGCCGGTCCCGATGCGGACGGCTCCAACAAGCCCGTCGGGCTTTGCTATCTTGCCGCAGGGACGCGGGAAAAAGTACGCGTGTTCCGCTTCCGCCTCTCGGGCGATCGGGAGACGGTCACGCGGACGGCGATCAATCTCGCACTGTTTCTCGCATATCGGGAAATTTCATGAAAAAAACACAAGGAGAAGATAGATGAACGAAGAAAAACGCAAGGCGCTGGACGCGGTGCTGGCACAGATCGAAAAGGCGTACGGCAAGGGCGCCATCATGAAGCTCGGGCAAGATGCGGGCAACATCGATATCGAGGTCATCCCCACGGGGTGTCTTTCGCTCGATCTTGCACTTGGCATCGGCGGGCTTCCCCGCGGCAGGATGGTGGAGATCTACGGCCCCGAGTCCTCGGGCAAGACGACGGTCGCATTGCACGCCGTCGCTGAGGCGCAAAAGCTTGGCGGCGTGGCGGCGTTCGTGGATGCGGAGCACGCGCTCGATCCCGTCTACGCCAAAAAGCTGGGCGTCAATCTGGACGAGCTGTACGTCTCCCAGCCCGATACGGGTGAGCAGGCGCTGGACATCGTCGATGCGCTCGTAAGATCCTCGGCGGTGGACATTGTCGTCGTGGACTCCGTCGCGGCGCTGACGCCCAAGGCGGAGATCGAGGGCGACATGGGCGATTCGCACGTCGGGTTGCAGGCGCGGCTCATGTCGCAGGCGCTTCGCAAGCTCACCGCGATCGTCAACAAGAGCAAGACGTGCGTCGTGTTCATCAACCAGCTTCGCGAGAAGGTGGGCGTTATGTTCGGCAATCCCGAAGTCACGCCGGGCGGCAAGGCGCTCAAGTTCTATGCCTCCGTGCGCATCGATATCAGAAAGACGGATATTCTGAAGGATACCGAGGGCGCTGCCGGCAATCGTACGCGTGCAAAAGTGGTCAAAAACAAGCTTGCGCCTCCCTTCCGCCAGGCGGAGTTTGACATCATGTACGGCGAGGGCGTCTCGCAGGAAGGGTGCCTTATCGACCTCGGCGTGCAGTACGACATCATCAAAAAGAGCGGCGCGTGGTATAGCTACAATGATCAGAAAGTCGCAAACGGACGCGAAAAGATGCGTCAGTTCTTAAAGGACAACCCCGAACTTGCGGCGGAGATCGAGGAAAAGATTCGTGCCGCGGCAAAGGGCGCGTCCGTGGACGAGGTCGCGGGCGGCGAAGAAGCATAACCTATGAAGTACGGATTTTTACGGGTGGCGGCGGCGAGCCCTTCGCTCAAAGTCGCAGACCCCGCCTATAACGCTGCGCGCATCGTCGAGGTCATCGAGCAGCAGGCAAAAAAGGGGACGGAGCTTCTCGTCTTTCCCGAACTCTCGCTCTCGGGCTACACCTGCGGCGATCTGTTTTTGCA
>CALVWM010000062.1 GCA_944367185.1 uncultured Clostridia bacterium
ACCAGCGCGAGCTCGCCGTTGCCATCAAGCGCGCGCGCATTGCGGCGCTCCTGCCCTTCAAGGCTGACTAAGGCAACCCATTGCAAACCAAAAGCTCCCCGACGGGGAGCTTTTTTCGTACTGTTTGCAGGATTTCTCTTTAAGGCGTCCTTTGATAACCGGGAAGATCGCTTTGTCTTACCCTTTTGATTCTTGTTCAAGCAAGAACTTTTTGATACGATCATTGTTTGTAATTGCAAGACATGCCCGTATGTTTTCACTCCTTCGTTCTTGTTCCGCGGGGTCAATGATCTTCAACAAAAGCTCCAGTTGCTGTTTCGTGCGAAGCACATCTTCCCCCTTGGCAGGAAGGGCGGACAGTAGCGCAAGTTGTTCTCGGGCAAGCGCTTCCTCCTTTCGAAAGATGTGATAGAATGTGAGATAACCATACCGATCAAACTGCCATCGTTTATCAACGACAAGTGCAAGCTCCCGTGCCATTGCTTCGTCATTTTCTGTCATAAAATATACAGACGCAGCCATTGCATGCAGATAGCTGTTTTTCTTACCGATGGAGGCCCATTTTGAAAGTTTATGAATCAGCCCAAGTGCCTTTCCATATTGCTTTCGATGACGCAGAATACCGATACGAAACACAAAAAAATTCACGATCAAAGCATATAAGATAATATACGCAGGCAACATAAGATAACCGTATGCCCAGTTTTCCCATTCTAAATATACGCCGACCAGGCACAAAATAGCGCAAGCAAAGACAACGCATACCGTTAAAATGATCAAATACGACGCGGAAGCGGAAATCGGTGATTTGTCATTCATAATATAACTCCTTTCTCATCAAAATCAAAGCTGCCGATAAAAAGCCTAACTTTCGTCTTTGTCGTAAAAAACCTGAAATAACTTTTTGAAGAAGATGAGCCCGAGAAAAAGACACAGAACGATCACCACCAACATGGCGGCATATAACTTGTTCTCAAGAAAGAGAAACGCATCGACGACAAACAACACACCGCCAATCAAAGAGAAAACACTTCGATCAATTATAATCAATTTCCGCCTTTTTGCCGACAGCTTGCTCAGATCGGGGATGAGCCAGAAGATGAGGTCAACGACAAGAAAACTGATCGCCAGCGGCCACAAAAAGCTCTGCGGCTCAAATCGGAACAGCCCGCCAAACAGGGAAAATAAAGTTGCAACAACGATGACGATCGGCGTAATACTTGCCACCAATAAGCCGGTCAGTCGCTTCTTTTCATTCGGATTGTTTTTTCCTGTCATAATACTCTGCTTCCCCCTTTTGCAGGGCGTAAAAAAAGCGTGCTCCCAATCGCACCCTGCATGTAGTATCTCCGATTGTTGGCACAAGACTTTCCAAGTAACGGAAAATAGAGATACGAGATGCCCATTCGTATCCATTACTTGGACAATTTCGTTTTGTGCCATACTCACTATAGCACACTTACAGACAGTTTGCAAGTACCCGCGGAAAAGATTTTTGCAAAAACCGAACCCTGTAACGCGTCCTTTGCGGCGCGCCTTGGACGAATGCGCCGCCGCGCAGTTGCGCGGCGGCGCATAAGTAGAAAACATATGCAAAAATGACGCCGTTTTTCTATCATATGCGCCGCGGGACAACTGTCCCGCGGCGCATGTGCACTTCATTTATTCAAATCAATCAAAAAATTCTTCGTAGACCGCCTTTAAGGTGCGCTCGTAATTTTCGTTGTCCACGCCGACGATGATGTTCAGCTCGGAGGAGCCCTGGTCGATCATTCTGACGTTCACCCCTGCGCGCGCGATCGCCTCAAACAGGCGGGCGCTGACGCCGACGCTGCGCGTCATGCCGTGACCGACGACCGCAATGAGCGCGATATCGTTGATGACTCGCAGGCTGTCCGGCTTGACTGCATCCCTGATCTCATCACACATCTCTTCCAATAGACCGCCTTTCAGTTCGGCGCTGTCGATGACAAAGGACATGGTATCGATGCCCGTTGGAATATGCTCGAAGGAGATGCCGTGCTTCATAAAGACAGCGAGCGTACGGTAGGTGAACCCGATCTCCTCGTTCATGAGTGACTTTTCCAAAAAGATAACGGTAAAATTCTTTTTACCCGCAATGCCTGTAACCCGCCTTCCGCTGTATGTATAGCGAGAAGTGGGCAGAATATCCGTGCCCTTATCCTCAGGGCGGAAAGTATTCTTGATACGGATGGGAATATCAGCTTCGCGCACGGGAAAAATGGACTCGCTGTGCAGCACATTCGCGCCCATATAGGAGAGCTCGCGCAGCTCCTTATAGGAGAGGGAGCGGATAGGCACGGGATTTTCCACAATGCGGGGATCGCACGCCAAAAAGCCGCTGACGTCCGTCCAGTTTTCATACAGATCCGCCCCCGCCGCCCGCGCGACGATCGCGCCCGAAATGTCGCTGCCGCCGCGGGAGAAGGTCTTGACCCTGCCGTTTGCGTCCTCTCCGTAAAAGCCCGTTACGAGCGCACGTTTCTTGCCCTTGAGCGCCTCCGCAAGCAACGCATAGGTACGCGCGTTGTCCAGCTTGCCGTCGGGACCGAATTTGACAACGTCGCGTGCATCGATAAACGGGACATCCAAAAGCGCCGCCATGACTCGCCCCGAGAGATACTCGCCGCGAGACGCGCAGAAATCGGGTGACGCTTCTTTGACGATCGCTTCGCCCGTCTCCGCAAGAATGCTGTCAATGTCCAGATCCAGTTTCAGCTCGGACACAATGCCGCGGAAGCGCTCGCAGATCTTTTCGAACGCGGCGCCCGTCTCGCCGCTGACGACGACGTTATCGTACGTTTCGTACAGAAGGTCGGTGACTTTGATGTCGCCGCCGAACCGCTTGCCGGGAGCGGACACCACCACATAGCGGCGCGCGGGATCGCTTTCGATGATGCTCTTGACGCGGAGCATCGTGATGCCGTCCGCCATGGACGTGCCGCCGAATTTACATACTTTAATCATAGCTGATCTCTCTGCCTTCCAGATAATATCTCTTTTCCTTGCTCATGCCGAGCGAAAATGCCTTTTTGGGGAGCAGCGCGCCGCCCTTCAATGCGGGGAAGAAGTCCTCCTTCTCCATCGCCGTCAATAAAATGCCCGCGCAGTCCTCCTCCGCGGCGCAGGATTGCAGGCGCTTTGCATCGTGAATATAGTCGATGCGCCCGCCGTTGACGCGAACAAACTTCTCGCACAGTTCGTCGGCGATGCGCACGCCCTCGATGCCCGCTGGCAATCCCGTTATAACGTTGCCCTCCCGCCTGCACCTGACGCTGCGCATGACAAAGTCGCAGAACGCCTCCGTCTCCACGTCCTTCACAAGGCGGTGGATGGGATGAAACACGACGGCGGGATCGCAGATATTGACCATCTCGACGAGCGTAAAGCGCGCGGGATGACTTCCAAGCTCCTCTTGGCGGAGCGTCGGTTTGAGCTCTTCCCAGTACTGCTTCGCCGCGGCGACGGCATGATTGCCGTCCGCGACCGCAAACACGGGATCCCCCTTGGTGTGCAGCATATTGACGACGTCCGCCGCGATGTAGTCGGGGACAAACCAGCCCGTCAGATGCCCGCCGCCTTCCATGAGGTCGAAGTCGTACAGTTTTTCCAGCTCTTCGCGCAGCAGGCTCTTGACCGCTTTGTCCTTTTTATCGCGGTAAAAGACGAGAGTATGCGGAAACTCGAGCGGCGTTGCCCTGCGCAGGGCGACGCGGAAGGAAAGGCGGCCGGGGATGATCTGTTCGGAGGCGCGCACGGGCGACATGACTCCTTCCTCTGCGCTGAACGCCTCCAGATCGATGCAGACGAGGATGCCGCGGCGCACGCCCGCACGCGTGGTGCGCTCGGTGAAGATGAGGCCGCGCGTCAATTTAGAGAGCACGTCGCTTTCCAATGCGGAATACATCGCGGTGCGGATTTCCTCGATGCGCGCCGCGTCGTCCTCGCCGAGGTCCGCCTCGGGCAGAATAAAGTTGAGCGTAGAGGGCGCGTCCCCGACGCAGCGCTCTACGCGTCTCCAGTATTCGCGATCGGACGAGAACTGATCGCAGGCGATGACCGCCCATGTTTCAAAACCCTCCCGCGGCAAGAGGATGCGCGGGATGCGCAGACATGTCCTCATATCGCGTTGATGACGATGACGGCAGCGACGGCAAGCACGGCGGCAAGCAGTTTGAGCGGCACGTTATGGGTGAACAGTTTGCCGAGAAAAGACCAGAATTTCACAAAAATGCCCTCCTAATCACAAGACACGGACGAAAAGCGAGCTGCGGGATTTCCGCGCATCGCCTTTACGCCTTCTTTGCCCCGCTGTTGAATTCCTTCCAGTAGTAGTCCTTGAGGTACTTTTTCAGACTCTCCGAATCGACGTAGCGGGTGATCTCGCCGCGCTTGACGTAGGAGACGATGCCCGTCTCCTCGGAGACGATGATCGTGGAGACGTCCGCGACCTCGGTCACGCCGATGCCCGCGCGGTGGCGGGTGCCGTAGTCCTTGGGGAAGTCCTTCTGCGTGAGCGGCAGGAAGCACCCCGCCGCCTGGATCTTGTCGCCGTAGATGATCATGGCGCCGTCATGCAGGGGCGCTTTGGGAATAAAAATGCCCTCGATGAGCTGATTGGAGATGTTGGCATTGAGCGTGACGCCGCTGTCGATGATCTCCTTGGGCAGATTGCCGTTGGAGAGCACGATGAGCGCGCCCGTGTTGCTCTTGGAAAGACTCTGCACCGCCTTGACGATGCCCGAAATATACTCGTCCGCACGCGCGCTGACTGCATTGTTCTTTGCCGCCTGCGCCCCCTGGACGGGATGCACGCGCTTGCCCGCAACATTCCAGACTACGCGCTTGATCTCCACGCTGAACAGCAGCAGGAAGAACAGCGACATCAGCATGACGAAGATATAGAACAGATCTGCCGTGAGATGCTCGGAAAAGAGCGTGATCACGCCCGTGCAGACGAGCAGAAACACATAGAGCGCGATCAGCTTTTTGGCGTTGTTCTCGTACAGCGTTTTGAGTACGAAGTAGATGAGCAGGAACAAAAAGACCGCTTCGATGACGATGATCCAGTTCTCCGCAAAGTTCGCAAAGATGCCCTGTATGCCCTCCCAGACCTGCTGAGGTGTACGCATCTGCCTTTTCCTCCTTCCCGCCGCGCACGGCGGCAAACCCTTTCTTCCCTATTATACTGTTTTTCGCAAAAAATGCAACGCGTTTCCCCGAAAAAATCGCCCTACATGTAAAATATTTTCGCGATCGCGTCGAAAAGTGCGCCTGTTTTGGCAAATTTCCCGCTCTTGGCGCCCGAGGAAAGCGCATAGAGCTGTTCGTACAGCGTCCGCACGCGTTCGCGCCCCAGCCGCGCCGCCGTCTGCCTGTTCTTCTGTACGGCATACGGCTTGACGCCCAGCGCCTTGGCAAGCTCCGCATCCGGCGCGGCAGAGACAGAGACTTCATACAGCGTGCGGAAGTGCCCCGTAAGCGCGGAAAGACAGGCGTGCTCGTCGTACCCCTTTTGCAGGAGATCGGAGAGGATTTCCAAAAAACGGGCGTAGTTCCGCCCCGAAGCCGCCTGCGTCAGCTCGTAGATCTTGTACTCCGTGTCCTTGGCGACGTACGCCTCCACGGCGTCCCGCCCGATATGCGCCCCCTCTCCGAACATGAGGGCGAGCTTTTCCGTCTCCTTCTTCATGCGCGCGGCGTCGCGGTTGCAGAAGCGCACCATGAGCGAGGCGGCGTCGCCGTCCATGGCAAGGCCCATTTGTTTCGCCACGCCATACACCATGCGCGCGAGCTTTTCCTCGTCCTCCCGCCCGCAATCCACATAGGTCACGCCCGCCTTTTTCCTGAGGTCGGCGGCGCCCGCCTTTTTGCCCGTGTTGACGATGAGAAAGACGGTCGACGGATTGGGCGAGGCGCAGTACGCCTTGAGGTTCGCCTCCCACTCCCGTTCGGTCGGGTAAAACTCATGCACGCGCACCAGCCGCTTTTCATCCAGAAAGGGCAGCGTCTCAAGCGCACGCACGAGCGAGGGAATATCCCCTTTGAGGGCGTCCCCGTCATAGCGCACGTCGTTGAGGGCGGGATTGGCGATATGGCACGCGGCGCGGATGCTCTCCACGGCGTGATCGCGGAAGTACGCCTCCTCCCCCTCGATGAGATAGACGGGCGCGACGCCCCCTTTGAGTGATCTTGCAAGCTCTACAAACTTCATAGTACCTCGATTATACCATCTTTGAGCAGGTATTTCAAGCGAGTTTCGCCCGATACGACGGATAAATCGGCAAAATATGCCGCGTCGCCCTCAAAGGAAAATTCCACGGCGACGCCCTCCGCCGTGAGCACCAGCCTGTCCGCGCCCGCATAGGTGAACGTCATGCCGCCCAGCTCTACGCGGTCGGCGCGCACGATATGCGCCTCCCGCAAGCCCGCCTCCACGTCCTCGCAGGTGTAGATGACGTCCGCGGGCAGGAACGCCGCGACGTTGACGGCGCTCGCCCCGTCTGAGGAGAGGACGATGACCGCGTCCAGCTGCCCGCCGTAAGTGCGGTCGAGGAAGTCCTCGCAGGTCGCAAGCGAGACATCGCCGTCCACGAGAAGCACCGCGTGCTCGCCGTCGCGCACGAGGGCGCAGTCGCCGCCCGAGTAGCCCGTGACGTCGATGCGGCAGCCGGAAAAGACGATATTCTCCACGCACACGGCAAGCGCGAAGGACGCCGCAAGCGCCGCGCAGAGCAGGCCGCGCGCGAGCGCGGAAAGGCGCACCCTTCCGCTCAGCGTGACCATGCCCGCAAACCAGACGATACCGCCCGCGCCGAGCGCAAAACCCGCAAGGACGGCGGAAAAGTCCGCCGCAGAAAAGCAAAGCAAAAAGGCAGACAGCAGCCCCTCGGGCAGCGCCAGCAAAACGGGTCCTGCGGCGGGAAAGATCGCGGACAAAAAGCCACAGACAATAAGAGGCAGGAACAGAACGGGCAACGCGGGAATGACGACGAGGTTGAGCAGCGTGCCCCAGACGGAGAAATAGCCGAACGCCTCCATCATCAGGGGAAAGGTGAAGATCTGCACCGCGGCGCTCGAGGCGAGCGCGTCCGCGAGCCGCGCGGGGAGGAAGATGCGCCCGACGTGCAGCTTTTTCAGCCCGCGCGAGAAGGAGCCTGAAAAGAGCGCCAGTCCCGCGACCGCGCCGTAGGAGAGCTGAAAGCTGACAGAAAGCAGTTTGGCGGGAGAAATAAGCAGCGTGAGGACTGCGGCAAAGCTCAATGAGGACAAAAGGTCGTACTTCGCGCCGCGAAAGCGCATGACGCCCGCGACGGCGCACATGATGAGGGCGCGCACGCTGGACACCGTGAACGCACACAGCGCGCAGTACCCCGTCGCCAGGCAGAGCGCGGGGACAAAAGACCACCGCCGCAGGATCGGGCGCAGGCAGAGCGTCACGGCGCCGTACAGGATGCCGATATGCAGGCCCGAGACGGCGAACACATGTGCGATGCCGCCCGTGCGCGTCTCGTCCAGAAGTCCCCCGTCGATGCCCGCGGAGTTGCCCGTTAAAAGCGCATAGGCGATGCCCGCGCAGTCGCGGTCCATCTCCGCGTATAACACGTCATAGAGCGCCGCGTTGGCAATGAGAAACACATTGCCCGACCTTCCCGTGACCGTGTACGCGGCAGGCGCGGCGGTATAGCGCAGATCGGCGGCAAGGTCGGACGCCCTTCCGCCCGCCGATGGTAACAAATTTCGGGATACGTTCGCCGAAAATGCGACCACGTCTCCCGGGCGCACCTCCTCCGAGGGGAGCGTTACGCGCATGCCGCCGCCCTGCGAGGTGCCGCCAAAAGCGAGCCCGGAGAGCGTCGCCACGCTGTAGCCGTTGTAGACGGAGACCGTCTGTACCGTGCCCGTCACGGCATACTCGCCCTCCGCAGCGCCCGACGTAAAGTTGGCACAGGAGAGAGAAAACAGCCCCGCACCCAACCCTGCGGCGACAGCGAACAGGACGGCGACCGCCAGGAGCCGCCGCCAGGCAAAGGGCGGCGCAAGCAGCAGCAAAAACAGAAAAAAGACAAGGGCATCTGCGGGGCGCAGCCCCGCAGATGCCCGATAGCTCAGATAGATGCCGCAGATAAGTCCCACAGCGAGCACGAGAAAAGGGCGCAGATTGAGCCGAGGCAGGCTCTTTTCTTTTGTGCGCTCCTCCATGGCTCCCCTCCCGACCTCTTTGGCGTTTACAGTTTTTCAAACACGGGAATGACCTCGAGCGGCGCGGCAACCGTTACCTTTTGTCCGCCCGCGAGCACCTCGCCCGTTGCCATATTTTTCCACTTGCCCGCAGGCAGATAGACGTCCCGCTCCGCCATGCCCGCGTACAGCACGGGCGCGACGAGGTAGCGGCTGCCGAACATGTACTGCTCGTCCGCCTCCCAGCACATAGGATCGTCCGGGAACTCGTAGAACATGGCGCGCATGACGGGAGAGCCGTTCTCGCTCGCCTCGCGCATGACCTCCTTCAAGTAGGGCTTCATCTGTTCGCGGACGGCGACGTAGTGTTTTAAGATCTCATACACGTCCTCGCCGTAGCTCCACAGCTCGTTGTCCCGCCCCGTATGACAGAAGCCGCCGCCCCAATCCCGATCGTCCAACGGCGCGCTCTCGCACGGCCCCTTGTCACCGTGCAGGCGAAGGACGGGACAGAAGGTCGCCCACTCGAACCAGCGGACGAGCAGCTCCTTGTGTCCGGGCGCGGTGACGTCCACGAAGAAGCCGCCGATGTCCGTCGTCCACCAGGGGATGCCCGCGAGCGAGACGTTCAGCCCCGCGGCGAACTGGTCGCGCAGCGTCTCGAAATTGCCGATGATGTCGCCCGACCACAGCACGACGCCGTACTTCTGACTGCCCGCCCAGGCGCAGCGGATGAGGTTGCAGATGTCCTTCTGCCCCGCCGCAGTCTGCCCGTCCCAGAACGCTTTGGCGTGCATGACGGGATAGACATTGCCCACCTGCAGGTCGGTGCCGAGGTAGTAGCGGTAGTTGTCGAAGTCGTACGCCGTGTACTCCGGCTCCGCTTCGTCCAGCCAGAACATATCGATGCCGTCCTCGAAGTAATTCCGGCGGCACTTGTCCCAAAGGTACGCCTGCGCGGCGGGATTGGTCGCATCGTAGAGGTAGGAATCGCCCAAAAAGTCAAAGCACTGACTGCCGCGCTCGGGACGGATGAGCAGCCCATTTTCGCGCATCTCGGCAAAATTTTCACTCTTTTTGTCGACGGTCGGCCATACGGAGATCATGCAGCGGATGCCGTAGGACTTGAGTTCGCGCACCATCGCGGCGGGGTCGGGCCAATAGACGGGGTCGAACTTCCACTCCCCCTGCCGCGTCCAATGGAAGAAATCGATGACGATGACGTCGAGGGGAATGCCCCTGCGGTGATACTCGCGCGCGACAGAGAGCACCTCCTCCTGCGTACGGTAGCGGAGCTTGCACTGCCAGAGTCCCAGCGCGTTTTCGGGAAATTCGGGCGCGCGCCCCGCAAGCGCAGTGTAGTTCGCGAGGATCTGCTTCGGCGTGCCGACGGTGATCCAGTAATCGAGCTGGCGCACGCTCTCGACGTGCCATTCGGTGACATTCTTGGCGAAGGTCGCCTTTCCGACGGCGGGCTGATTGAACAAAAACCCGTAGCCGAGCGAGGAGAGAAGGAAGGGCACGCTCGCCTGCGAATTGCGCTGGGCGAGCTCCAGCGTGCAGCCCTTCAAATCCAGGCAGTCCTGCTGGTACTGCCCCATGCCGTACAGCTTTTCCCTCTGCGCCTCAAAGCGAAGCGTGCATTCGTAGTCGCCGCCGCGGATGGGCTTATACTCGCGTGCCACGATGCGCAGCGACGGCGTGTGCGGCATGTCGTACTCGTAGCAGCGGTAGTACTCCTCCAAAATCTGCACGCCGTTCTTATAGAAGCGGATCTTGCCGAGGCGGTCAACGCGCGCAGAGAGCGCGCCGTTCGTGATGACCGCGCCATCTCCTTCAAGACGAATGTCGGCATTGCCGATGGGAGCACCCTCGAGCGCCCAGTCCCTGTCGTCAAAGGCGCAGTTCATCGTCGCGCGCACGCGCAGCGCGTCCTGCCCCTGTGCATAGATGACGACCGTCTCCCCGTTGCGGGAAATCTGCAGCATATTGTCTTTGATCTCAAACATAAGCTCCCTCGATCGGATGAATTTCCTTGCCCCGATTATAGCATAACGTCCGCATGATTGCAAGATTTGCCTGCAAATTGCTTGCAAAATCAGACAT
>CALVWM010000063.1 GCA_944367185.1 uncultured Clostridia bacterium
GACACGGTCAACGGCATCGCGACGGCAAAGAGCCGCGTCGTCTGGATGAAGCACGAGACGGGCGAGCTGGCGTCCCATATCTGGGCGCCCGAGTTGCACTATATCATGGGCAAGTGGGTCATCTACTTTGCGGCGGGCCACTATCCCGACATCTGGGACATCCGCCCCTACGCCCTCATTTGCAAGGGACAGGACCCCATGACGGACGAATGGGAGGCGGACGCCGTTCCCATGCAGCCCGCGGATAACGACCCCTATCCCTTCACCGACTTCTCGCTCGACATGACGGTGTTTGAAATGAAGGACAGATGGTATGCCGTCTGGGCGCAGAAATTCGGATGTGAACGTTCCGAACCGCCCATTTCCGATCTCCTCATCGCCGAACTGGAAACTCCCACCAAACTCAAGACGTTTTTCGTGCGTATCTGCTCGCCCGACTATGACTGGGAGCGCGACGGCGGTTTCTGGGTCAATGAAGGCCCTTCCGTTTTGTACGGACCCGAGACCAAGGGCAAGATCTATCTGACCTATTCCGCATCCGCTACGGGCGCCTGCTACTGCATGGGCATGCTCACCGCCGACGAGGACGCAGACCTTCTCGACCCCCGCTCCTGGAGCAAGGAGCGCTGGCCCGTGCTCAAGACGAACGAAGAACTCAAGGTCTACGGGCCCGGGCACAACTGCTTCGTGCGCGGCGACGAGGACGAGTGGCTGACGATGGTGCACTTCCGCAACTATGAAAAGATCGTCGGCGACCCGCTCGACGACCACAACCGTCACGCGCACGTCCTCAAGGTCAAATTCCGCGAGGACGGCTACCCGCTCTTCGAGCTCAACAAGGATGAGCTTTACAACACGCCCTTCGAGAACGAGATCCAGAAGGGCATCAACGACTGAAACGGCGCCCATTGACCGTTCGCGGCATGAAAGCCTGAAAAAATTAACGTTTGCAACACAAGAGACGCGATTTTAAGCTCAGCCGTGCCCGACGGAAAACATGGATGATACATTAGGAAAGAGCTCAATGGAAGAAATTCATTGACCCTTTCACGCTCGGGAAACAAGAATACAAAATCCGCCCGCCGCAACTATGCGGCGGGCGGATTGTCATATAGTACCCCAATGGTCTGGGGGGCAGTATAGGCTTATGCCGATGAGCAAAATAAAGGCTTCTCCCTAGGAGCAAATGTGTACGTCATGCGGATAGCCGCGGTGCGGCTTCTGCGCACACATGGACTTGGCAATTTTGCATATGCAAGCAAAATTGCTGACCGCAGCACAAGAATCCATTTGTGCAAGACAGCTGTCGCCGAAGGTGACTTCCCATCCAAGGCTTCCCCTTGGGGGGAAGCTGTCACCAAAGGTGACTGATGAGGGGTTTATAAAAGCGTCCATGATTATGATGCACGACGCTTAATACACGTTATAATTGCCGTTTCCTATGATGCGCTTGATCTGATAGATATCCTGTTTCCTATAGTACTCAATGAGCGTCGTCGGGCCTTGCTGTTTCCCATATAGTAAGATCGGCTCGCGGCTATAGTAAGATCGGCTCGCGGCAAAAAATATAGAAATCCCCGATGAGCCCCTGCCTCGTGCTGACAACGTTTTTATAGTACAGCACATATTTTTGCCTTTTCCCGTTCATGCGGATCATCCTGTCCGGCAGGTATATGTCCACAACGCAGCGATATTTCTAGATCAGAACATATCGCCCACAACCTGGAACACCTTACCCGCAATCCTTCCTCGTTCATATGTCCCCTCTCAAACGTAGTCCGAGCAGACGCCTGAATTTATGCAGATAACTGCAAATAAAATTATACCTGACGCCTAACCCATTGTCAATATCATTTCCAAGATTTGTCACAGCTTCCATCTCCTTCTATGCCATGCTGAAACCCAATAATTTCATTGTTTTCATAGTATTATGCGTAGCATAATACTATGAAAAACGATAAATTTCCCCCTCTTTTACGGGTTATTTGGCACAAAAAACAGCGCAGCCTGCAAGACCGCGCTCGCCATTCCTTTGCCTCATCCCCTTTTCGCCCGCAAAGGTGCCGAAATTTCGCCGTATTTCCCCTTCGCAAAGCCCCGGAAAAAATCCCGGCAGGCTGTCTGTTTTGGCTCTCAGACGCGCTCAGCCGCACTTTTTTCCCGAAAAAATATTTAATAAATAGCACGGCGCGCCCCTTTTTCAAGGGGCGCGCTGTATAATTATTGATTGTCACATGATATTCTTGACCGTACGCGGGAAGAGCGTGACGTCGCGGATGTTCTCCATGCCCGTCACATACATGACAAAGCGCTCAAACCCCAGTCCGAATCCGCCGTGCGGCACGGTGCCGAAGGTGCGCAGAGAGATATACTGCTCATACGCGGAGAGATCCATGCCGCGCACCTTCATCGCGGCAAGCAGCTTGTCGGGATCCGCCTCTCGCTCGCTGCCGCCGATGATCTCGCCGACGCCCGGCACCAGGAGATCGGCCGCCGCAACCGTCTTGCCGTCCGCATTCTGCTTCATATAGAAGGACTTGATCTCCTTGGGATAGTTGACGACAAACACGGGCTTTTTAAACACTTCCTCGGTGATATAACGCTCGTGCTCCGTCTGCAGATCGCACCCCCATTCGACGGGGAACTTGAACTCCCTGTCCGCCTTCTTCAGAATTTCGATTGCCTCGGTATAGTCGAGCACGCCGAACTCGCTCTCCGCGACGTGCGTGAGCTTGTCCCTAAGCCCCGGCTCCATGAACTTATCAAAGAACGCGATCTCCTCGGGACACTCCGAAAGTACGGCGCGGATGAGGTACTTGACCATCTCCTCGGCGACCTCCAGCACGTCCGGCAGTTCCGCAAACGCGATCTCCGGTTCAATGTGCCAGAACTCGGCAAGGTGGCGCGTCGTGTTGGAGTTCTCCGCGCGGAAGGAGGGTCCGAAGGTGTAGATCCTGCCCAGCGCCGTCGCGGCAACCTCGCCCTCCAGCTGACCGGACACCGAAAGCCCCGCCTTTTTGCCGAAGAAGTCGTCCTTGTAGTACGCCTCCTCGCTCTCATATTTTGCATCCCAGGGCTGCGTCGTCACGCGGAACATCTCGCCCGCGCCCTCGCAGTCGCTCGCGGTGATGAGAGGCGTGTTGATATAGTAGTAGCCGCGCTCATGGAAATAGCGGTGTACAGCCTGCGCCGCGACGCTCCGCACGCGAAAGACGGCGGCAAACGTGTTGGTGCGAAGTCTCAAGTGCGGGATACCGCGCAAAAAATCCAGCGTCGTACGCTTCTTTTGAATGGGATATTCGGAAGGGCACTTGCCCAAAAGTGTTACTTCTGTCGCATTGAGCTCCGCCCCATCGCCCTTGAATGCCTTGACGACGATGCCCTTTGCCCGCACGGACGCGCCGCACTTGGTGCACTCGGGATCGAGCGACAGGTTATTCTTATCCACGACGACCTGCAGGCGGGAGAAGCTCGTCCCGTCCGTGATCTCCAGAAAGGCGACAGCCGCCGAATCGCGCGCCGTACGCACCCAGCCGCAGACGGTGACCTCCTGCCCCATCAGGGACGCATCCCTGAGCACTTTTGCAATATCGGTATGTTTCATTGGAAGCCTCCAAAAATAGCTTACATTTTGATGTTATACGCCTCATGACACGCGCCGCACGTCCTTGCGCGCATGTCGTACTCCCCTCTTCGGGCGGCGGATTATCGTAAGATAACACACGCGCTGCGCGCAGGCACTTTTCCGTCTGACGGAACGCCGCCGACCTGAAAGAGCACTTCACCCGAACAGTCAAAGGAGATTTTCTCCGCTCTGTCCGCGGGATTGAGAATGACGAGGATGCGCTCGCCGTCCGCACGCCTTTCGTATGCAAAGGGATACTTGCCCGCTTCGGCATACACGGGGACAAATTCTCCGAAAGACTGCAATGCCTTATGTACATGCCGCAGCCGCAGGAGCGCCCTGACGGCATTCAACAGGGAATCCTCCCGCACTTCCTGTTCCGCGACCGTGGGCGCGTCCACGCTCCGATCGAAGGGGACGTAGGGCGTATCGCCCGTCGTAAAGCCGAATCCCGTGCGCTTTTCCCACTGCATGGGCGAGCGTGAACCCGTGCGGTCGTAGCCGCCCTCTACCGAAGTGACGCCCTCCAAATAGCGCATCCCGATCTCGTCGCCGTAATAGAGGAATGGCGCGCCGCTCATCGTCAGCAAGAATGTAAAACAGATCTTCAGATCGCGCGCATCCCTGCCGCGCGCAATGCGTGGCATGTCGTGATTGCTCGAAGGGATGCAGATCAGCCCCCTGCCCTGCGTCGACGCAAGGTCGGCAAGATAGGTATCGAGGAACACGGTGATGTCCCCCTTGCCCTCGCGCGAGAAGAAGGGATGCTCGCAGCGGAAGAGCGAATTATAGGCGGGCGGGCCGAAATGCAGCATGAAGTCCATGTGAAAGCCGCCCTCGATGGACTTGGCGGGCACGCCCCATTCGGACACCATCGCGCAATGCGGATACTCCGCATCGAGAAAGGCGCGGAAATCCTGCCAAAGTTTGATGGTCTCCGTCCAGCCCTCATCCGCCTTGACGAGGCTCGCCGCCATATCGACGCGGAAGCCGTCCGCGCCCAGATCCAACCAGAAACGCATGACGTCCTTGATTGCCTCACGCGTTGCAAGCGCGGCGGGCGCATCGGGCGCCATCATCCACGGACGGGTACGGTTCGCATATCCGTAGTTGAGCGCAGGCTGATTGGAAAAGAAATTGACAGCAGCCGAACCGTCCCGCTGCGAAATGCCGCGGATACAGGCGAGATCGGTACTCTCCCAAATGGAGTTTGTCCAAATGTACCGGTCGGAATACTCGTTTCTTTCAGGCCGCATGGACGCGCGGAACCAGGGGTGCTCAATGGACGTATGCCCGGGGACGAGGTCGATGAGGACGTGCATCCCCCGCGCATGCGCCGCGTCAAAAAAATTCTTGGCGTCGTCGTTGGTGCCGTAGCGAGGCGCGATCTTCTTGTAATCTCGCACGTCGTAGCCCGCGTCGCCGAAGGGCGAATCATACCAGGGATTGACCCAGATCGCATTGCATCCCAATGCTTTGATATAGTCCAGCCTTTGGATCATGCCGGGGATATCGCCGATCCCGTCGCCGTTCGAATCCTGAAAGGACTGCGGATAGATCTCATAGAACACCGCATCCGAGAGCCATTTAGGAAGCTGTCGCATATAAATCTCCTTTTTCAAACAATGCCTCGGCGGCGTTTTCTTGAAGCCTCACGGCAAAGATTTTTGCCTTTGCAAAAAGATTCGCGTGAACCCGTTATCATTACGCCGCAAGCAAAACCACGCTTTTGCTATCAATTACGGGAAAAGGCTTCACTTGTTATGCCTTTTTCGTCGCCGCAAACTTTGCTTTCAGGACTTCGCGCAAGCGCAAAGTCCAACGTCACTCCGTTGCGATCTTGGCGGCGCCAAGGTAGTGCGCCGCCTGCGGGCAAGAAATCGCCGCTGAAAATGGCGATTTCTCAGTTCAAAGCGCGCGCACAGCGCACCGCGCTGATGCGCATAACACGCTTTTTGCCCTCTTCGCAAAAATCTTTTCTGCGAAAATATTTTTGCGAGTTATGAATGGCGTTGGCAAAGGCGTCACTGCGTTATGCCTTTGCCGCCCCAATTTGCGCGAGAGCACTTTTGCGGAAAAGTGAGCGGCGCGCACTATTTTGTTGCAACTGCGCGCCGCGAGAGAAACCGAACACAAAGCCGAAGGCGACTGTTGGGTTTTTCTAAAACTCACGACTTTTTCTTTCGTCAGTTCGAAAGAAAAAGTGTGAATCAGTATGCTCTCGCAAATACCACCGTATGATCCGCCTTCTTGCCGCAGACGATACAGGTCTCGGACGTATTCTCGTCGTCCATAACGCGCGCCGTCGCCTGCGCAAACTCCTTGACCTTATCTTCACATTCACGGCAGCCGCACCAGCCGGCGCGGACAAAATTTGCGTTATCAACGCCTGCAAGCAGCTCATCCAGCGAGTTTGCGCGCACGATACGACTGTCCATGCGCGCCTTGGCTCTCTCGTACATGTCGGCCTGCACGCTCGTAAGCAGCGCCTTGACCGTCTCCACAGCCGAGGAGAGCTCTGCTTCCGTCTTTTCGTGCGTGTCGCGACGCACGGTCACCATCTTCCCCGCCTCCAGATCGCGGGGACCGAGCTCGATGCGTACGGGAACGCCCTTCATCTCCCATTCATTGAACTTCCAGCCGGGCGAATTTTCGCTCTCGTCCAAAACGACGCGCACGCCCGCCTTTGTGAGCGTGTTCTTTAATTCCCTGCACGCCTCAACAACACCCGGCTTCTTGGACGCGATAGGCACGATGACGGCCTGCACGGGCGCGACGACGGGCGGCAGGATGAGTCCGCGCGCATCGCCGTGCGTCATGATGATCGCGCCAATCAGGCGGGTAGAGACGCCGAAAGACATCGTATAGGCGTACTTTTGCACGCCATCCTTATCCAGGAACTTGATATCGAACGCCTTCGCGAAGTTCTGCCCGAGATAGTGCGACGTGCCCGCCTGCAAACTCTTGCCGTCGTGCATCATCGCCTCCATGCCGTAGGTCGCGACGGCGCCCGCAAATTTCTCCTTTTCCGTCTTGCGCCCCGTGAGCACGGGCATCGCGAGACAGCTTTTTGCGAACTCCTCGTAGACGGCGAGCATCTTGAGGGTCATATCGACTGCCTCCGCCTCGCTCGCATGGGCGGTATGCCCCTCCTGCCACAAAAATTCACTCGTTCTGAGGAAAGGACGGGTGGTCTTTTCCCAGCGCATGACGTTTGCCCACTGGTTCATGAGCACGGGCAGATCGCGGTAGGACTGGATCCACTTGCTGTACATGCTGCCGATGATGGTCTCGGACGTGGGACGGATGCAGAGCGGTTCGGCAAGCTTTTCACCGCCCGCGTGGGTGACGACCGCGACTTCGGGCGCAAAGCCCTCGACGTGCTCCGCCTCCTTGGTCATAAAGCTCATGGGGATGAGCAGCGGGAAATAGGCGTTTTCAATGCCGTGCGCCTTGAAGCGTGCATCCAGTTCCTTTTGAATATTCTCCCAGATCGCATACCCGTAGGGGCGGATGACCATCGTCCCCTTGACAGGGCCGTAATCCACGAGCTTGGTCTTGACGACCACGTCGGTGTACCACCGGGGAAAATCGGTCTCAATGTCGGCGATCTGTTCTACAAACGTGTCCTTTGCCATAAAAAAGCTCCGAAAGATAAAGAAATAGATATGGCTATTATACCATATCTTTTTGCGTTCGTCCATCATTTGAGGGCGGGATTTGTTCCGCTCCTCCCCTTTTTCTTACCATACGCGCCCTGAGAAGCGCTTCCAACCGCTTCTTCCGTACAGGCGGCAACACCATGAAAAAGGCGCGTTCAAGCGGATAAAATAAAAGCGTGACGCTCACCGCAGCGCACAGTGTCTGCGGTACCATTGCAAAGAACCCCGTGTAAAAATATCCGATCGCGACATCCATGCCCCAACCGTAAAACAGGGGCGTGATGACATCGCTTAAAAGCGTAAAACACACTGTGCAGAATGCTGCAAGCGACGCAAGAACAGCGGCTTCACGCCCGATGCGCGCCCTGCCGCCCAAGGCAAGCAGGACGACGCTTCCCACAAAGAGGGCGAGAAGCACCGCAAAGAGCGCCCAGAGCATGACTTCCAGCCGCGCCGCCATCAGCGGCGAGACGGGCAGTCCGAGAATCGCCAGGGCGAGCGCCCCCGCGGCAAGCAACAGCACGAGCGCGGGGCAGACGTATTCCGCCCAATGCCCGCGCCGCTTTCCCATCGCGCCGAACACGAGTGCAAAGGCGTTAAAATAGATGAGGTACAGCGCGACGACGTCGGGCGCAAAGCCGAAGATGAAATTGCGCAGCAGCGAGAACGCCGTCGCCGTGACCATGCCGTACTTTGCGCCGAACACATAGCAAAAGACGAGCAAAAACGCCGTGACCAGCTCCACGCCCGAGACAAAAGAAAGAGCGCACTGCACGGCGAGGAGTAGCGCCGTCATGACGGCGCACACGGCGACCATCCGCGCAGCACCGTCCCCGTATCTGTCCGTATGCCTTTCTTTTCGTTCCTTCATGGCTTAGCTTTCGATCGCCGTCCAGACGAGGGCATACAGCTCCCCTTCGACGAGCGGAAGCCCCGAAACGCCATAGCTCGCACTTGCCAGCGTCTCGCCGCCATATTCCCAGGTCCCCCACGCGGCATTGGAATATTCGACGCCGTCCAGGATTCCAAGCGTCGTGTAAACAGCCCAATAATATTCATCCGTCGCCTCCCTGCCGTTGAGGGAAGTGAGATAAAACCCGTATTCAGACTCGCTGCCGTCCATCGTGATCTCACCCGATGTCGCAAAGAACGCGAGCGCATCATACAGACTTCTGTCTGTATCGCTTTTATCCGCTGCAATGACGACGCAAGTTTCATCGTTTGCGACGAGACGGAATTCGGCATCGCCCTTGTCTGCGGCCTGCGCGCATCCAATCAGTGCTCCGCACATCAATGCTGCCGCCAGCGCGCCCACAACAAAAAAAATCCTCATGTGTTTCATAGATTACCTCCTACGTAATCGCCCGAGCGGGCTTGAAACATAATATTTTCCACGAACAGCAATTCTGAACTGCCGACGGAATCAAAAAAAGCACACCCTTTGGTAGGAGCAAAGAGCGCGCCGAAACAAGGGCGAGGCGCATCGCGTCGTACCCTGATTTCCCGACGTACTCTTCTCCGACCCGAAAAGAGCGTGGTGTGCCGATGGTGGCAGGTCTCCTGGCTGTCGTCGCAGCAAGGCGCACTTTGCAAGTGTTTGGCAGCACCAAACACTTTGCTCTAACGCCTGCTGCTCCTCTTCACCAAAAATCTTTCTGCGAAATCTTTTTGGTGATGACTGAGGATGTCACGATTTCTGACTACGCTCACAGCACTTTGCTTTCGAGCGCATGCTCTGCCGCAAAGTGCAATCTCGCTTCGTCGTTCCTCCTCTTCGACAAAAATCTTTCTAAGAAATCTTTTTGTCGATTTCATAAGGATACAATGCAAGGCGCCTATTGCGGGCATTTGGCTTACACCAAATGCTACGCTTCTTACGCCTGCTTTTCTCGCGCGGTGGATTCCGCGCTGCGGTCACGGTTTTTGACGGCAATGTCAAAAACCGCAGTTCGGAACGCGCACACAGCACACCGTGCTGATGTACATAACGCGTCCCTCACCCTCTTCACCAAGCATCTTTGGCAAAGAATCCCTGTTTCGTGACGACTTCCCGGCGCGCATGTTCCCGCATCCTTCCCGTTTTCACAGTGGACGCGTGCGCCGCCGAACAGTAGCGGGGGCTGCGGAGGAATGACCTCTCTTCCCTATTGAACGCCCGCCGCAGCGGGCGTACCCCCATCGGTTTGAAATTGTATGCTGAAACGCACCATCATGTGCGTTGCAACCTTGATGACCCTTCCGCCCCTCTTCGCAAAAATCTTTTCGAAGAAAAGATTTTTGCGAGTTATTGCGGTTTCTTCTCTATTGTAGATTCAAGGGAGGGTGTCCCGAAAGGACAGGCGGGTCGATTAAACCCCTTCGTCTCGCTGACGCTCGCCACCTCCCCTAACCCTACGGGTCAGGGGAGGCAAGAAAAGCGCACCGCCCTTTGCTATAATTACGCCGCAAGCAAAACCACGCTTTTGCGCCAGCGGTACCCTATTTGCCAACCCTTTGGCTTATGGGGAAAGAGTGAATGCGCAGGGGCTATATTGTAAGCCCTTAAAGCCCTGCGCAGAGAGAAAACGGGCCGCAGTCTTGTCGCGGCGGTGTTTTCTCTAAATCTCACGGCGAATATTTTTGCCTTTGCAAAAAGATTCGCGTGAATTGTGTCATATCTCTCCCCTCAGACTCTTGGAGAGGTACCCCAAAGCGAACGCGCCGGGGCCGACGTGCGAGCCGATGACGGGT
>CALVWM010000064.1 GCA_944367185.1 uncultured Clostridia bacterium
AAGCCCTCGACGTTGGACGCGGGCCCTAAGATGTTCCTGCCGTAGTTGCGGTTACCGAATGCCGTGCGCGCCAAAAGGTCGAGGCAGAGATCTTCGGGCGTATCCTCGTCCATATGGATCTCCTCGACGACGACCCCCTTTTCGCGCGCCATTTCATCCTCGGGAAAGACGGAGTTCAGAAACAGGTCCGCAAGCAGCGCGAACGCCTCCGCCGCGTGGTCGCTGGTCGCTTTGGAGTAAAAGCAGGTCATATCCTTGCCCGTGAAGGCGTTGACCTGCGCGCCGAGCGCATCGAATGCGTCCGAAAGCGCAAAGGCGGTGCGGGTGTTGGTGCCCTTGAAGAGCATGTGCTCGATGAAGTGCGAAATTCCGTCCTCGGCATCCGTTTCATAAGCGGCCCCCGTGCCGACCAGCACGCCCATAGAGACGGACAGCAGTCCCTCCATGCGCTTGACGATGACGCGCACGCCGTTGGAAAGTTCTTTGGTCTCGATCATATCGTTCTCCTATGTATTCGCTAAATTTTCGCCCACCGTGATGGGGCGAAGGGAATGGGTGTTGCAGTACTCCAAAATGCGCGGAAGCGCCTTAAGCGTGTGCTCCATCGGGTGCATGAGGATGAGTTCGCCCGCCTGAAGATCTTCCGTCGCCCGCAGATAACAGGTCTCTTCGTCCTTATCCCGCCAGTCGATGGTATCGCGCGACCACATGACCGTCCGAAGCCCCAGGGACTCCGCCGCGTTGACGGTATCCTCGTCGTACGCGCCCGAAGGCGGCGCAAACAGCGTGACGGGCACGCCCGCCGCAAGCTGCAAAAACTGCACGCTGCGCGAGATCTCCTCGACGTTGCCCTCGTAGCCGAGCGTCGTGTGATCGCGGTGGAAATAGCCGTGCGAGCCCACTTCGTGCCCCGCCTCGACGATCTTGCGGACGCAGGCGGTGTTGTCGTCCGCCCAGCTGCCGCCGATGAAAAAGGTCGCCTTGGCATCGTACGCCGCGAGCACTTCGAGAATGCTCTCCACCTCCTGCGTCCCCCAATAAACGTTGAACATGAGGGACACGCCGTCCCCGCTCGTGCCGCGGTAGTGGACGCGATCCTCCAGGCCCGAGACATGCGCGGCGGTCGGGTAAAAGCAGACGACGCCCACGACGACGAGCACGAGCGCCAGAACGCCGTTGGTGATCGCCGTCACGGCGCGCGAAGAGAGCTTTTTCACAGTTTACCTCAAACAAAGAGTTTTTACCCACATTGTATGAGGAAAACCATGAGAGTATGCCATTTGCCCGCGTGCAAGCGCAGGAGACGGGACGCCGCTCCGGCGGGGAGAGGCACGCCTTTGCAAAAAAACCTTAAAATTTATTTGAGCGTGACGACGGTGACGCCGTTCTCGCCCTCGCCGTACTTGCCGAGGCGGAAGCTCTCGACGCGGGGGTGGCGGCGCAGCATCTCCTGCACCGCGGCGCGCAGTTTTCCGGTGCCGACGCCGTGCACGATGCGCACTTCGTGCAGATTGGCGAGCACGGCGCTGTCCAGAAACGCTTCCGCCTCCGCGACGCCCTCGCCCGTCGTCATGCCGATGAGGTTGACTTCCCGCTTGACAACGGGGCGTTGGACGAGCTCGCGCGTGACCTGCACTTTTTCTCCCTGCCCCTGCTTTTGGGGTGCGGCGCGGTACAAGTCGGAAATTTTGACCGTCACTCTGAGGGCGCCCGCCTGCACGTCGCACATCCCCTTTTCCCTGCGGACGGAGAGCACGGCGCCCTCCGTTCCCAGCGAGCCGACCATGACCCGATCGCCGGCTTTGAGCGTGGCGGCGTCCACGGGCACGGCGCGCACGGGTTCCTCTTCCGTGGGCGCGTTTTCCAGCTTGTTCTTGAGTGTCCTTGCACGGATGAGGTCGGCTTCGGAATAGTTCTGCTTTTCAAAGATCTTCTCCATCTCGGCGAGCAGCTCCTCCGCGTCCGCCGTGCGCTCTGCGACGATGCGCCGCGCCTCCGCCTTGGAGGCGGCGAGAAAACGCTCCCGCTCGCGGCGGAACTTCTCCTCTTCCTTGCCGAGTTCGGAAAGTCTTTGCTCCCACTCGCGCTGCTTTTCGCGCGCCGCCTGCATCGCCGCCTCCGTCTGCACGCGGCTCTCCTCTGCCGCCCGCAAGGTGTGCTCGAAGGAGCGCGCGCCCTCGGAGAGATACCCGCGCGCCTCCTCGATGGTCTGCGCGGGAAGCCCCAGACGCGTGCAGATGAGCAGCGCGTTGGACGAGCCGGGCGCACCGATCTTCAGGCGGTACAGCGGACGAAAGTCGGCGGCGTCAAATTCCATGCAGCCGTTCTCGATGCCCTCCTCGGCATAGGCGAACTCCTTGAGCGAGGAGTAGTGCGTCGTGACGATGCCCCTGCAGCCCCTGCGCAGCAGATCGGTCAGCACCGCGCGCGCGAGCGCCGCGCCCTCCTCGGGGTCTGTTCCGCCGCCCGGCTCGTCGATGAGGACGAGCGACTTTTCCGTCACGCCCTCCAGGATCTCCTTGAGGTGAGCAACGTGCGAGGAGAAGGTGGAAAGATTTTCCTCGATGGACTGGCTGTCCCCCACGTCGCACCAGACGTTGTCAAAGACGGCAAGCCGCGTCCCCTCCGCCGCGGGCACGAACAGCCCGCATGCCGCCATCAGGCAGAACAGCCCGCACATCTTGAGCGTGACCGTCTTGCCGCCCGTGTTGGCGCCGCTGATCAAAAGGAAACGGTATTCCCCGCCCACCGAGAGCGTGACGGGCACCGCCTTTTTGGCATCCAGAAGCGGGTGACGTCCCTTCAAAATTTCGATCACGCCGCTCGCATTGAGCGCGGGCTTAACGCCCTTGACGGAATAGGCATACTCTGCACGCGCATAGAAGCTGTCCGCCTCGGCGAGCACCGCCATATCGTGCAGGAGCGCATCGTGCATGCGTCCGACCGCGCGGGAGAGCTCCGCCAAAATGCGCTCGACCTCCTCGCGCTCGTCCAGGATGAGTCCGCGCAGCTCGTTGTTCATCTCCAGCACTTCCTCCGGCTCGATGAACACCGTCGCGCCGCTCTGGGAGCGATCGTGCACGAAGCCCTTGACGCTGCGCTTGTATTCCGCCTTGACGGGGATGACGAACCTGTCCCCGCGCACGGTGACGATGCCGTCCTGCAAATACTTCTTCTCCTCGCCGGCAAGATACCCCTGCAGACGGGCGCGGATGCGCTCGCCCAGCTGTCTGATCTGCGAACGCAACGAAAAGAGCTTTTCGCTCGCATGGTCGGAGAGCTCGTTCTCGTTCAGGATCTTGCGCCCGATGTCCTCCTCCAAGTTGCGATCGAACATGAGATGCTCGGTGAGAGCGCGCATTTTTACGATGCGTTCATCCGTAAAAGAGCGCACGGACGAATAGAGCACGCGCGCCGCACGCAGAAGGCGCGCAACACCGAGAAGCTCCGCCATGGAGAGCGTCGCCCCCTTGCGCGCGCGGGCGAGGCTGTCTTCGCAGTCGGGGAATTCCTCCACCTTGCCCGAGCCGAGCGTAAATAAAAGAAGGCTCGCTTCCTCGGTGAGGTCCAAGAGCTCCTTCGCCTCGCCGACGGTGCGCACGGGCTCTAAGGCGAGGATTTTCCCCTTCCCCGCCTCGAGTACGGCGTGCGAAGCGCACGCCGTTAAGATCTTATCCAGTTCCAGTCGCTTTGCATGTTCGTTCATAGTAAACTCCTTGCGCCGTGACCGCGCGTTGAGGCAGGCAGCACGGCAGCGGGATCGCGCACATTTTTGAGGACGGTTTTATCCCCCAGCGAGCAATCGACGAGCGCACCCGCCCTTCCGACGCCCGCCGCGAGAGGCAGACAGTTGTACACTTCAAAGCGGCAGCCATCCGCCGCCGCGTACCGCCTGAGCGGAAAAGCGCGCCCCGCCTCGTCCGTGAGATGATAGACGACGCGCCGATCGCACGTCCTGCAGCTTTTTCCGAACGGGCAATAGCACAGGTCCATGAGCTTGCAGTCCCCGCCCGACAGGACGAACGTCCGCGCCGCAGAGAGCGCGTCCTGCTCGCGCACGGTGAGTTCCTTGGAAAGCGCAACGTATTCCGCCGTCTCCAACGCCGACGCCACGGCGACGCGGTTGGATAAATTCCAGCCCGTTCCCGCGAACAGCTTGCAGCCGTACTTTTTGGCGAGAAAAACGCCGTACGTCCCCTCGCAATAGATACCTTCCGCCTCCCGCAGGACGGGCGCGAGCAGCGCTTCGTCCGCCTGCGTGAACAGGGGCGGCAGGTATAACCACGCCCCCTTCGTGAGCGCGGCGCTCTGATAATCGGACAGTTTTTCGATGACAAGGTCGGTATTCGCCGCAAGCCCCGCGGGAACGATCGCCGCCGACTGCGTGCTCTCCGCAAGGGAGAGGGCCGGAAGGGAGGGCGTCCGCGCGGGCAGGGGCGTGCGGGCGGGCGAAAGCGCATCATACAACCTTTCATAGAAGGCGCGGCGGAAGGCGTTGAGCGCAGATTTTGGCACGAACACGCCGTCCGTTTGTACCGTGATGCGGGGCGCGAGGGAGAGCACGTCCACTTTGGAAAAGTTCTCCCTGACGTCTGCCTCGGAGAGCGGCGCGTTCTTTGCCGCCTCGCACACCTCTCCCTCCAGTTCCACGCCCTCGCAGACGGCGCGCATGGGCTGTCCTGCGAGCAGCGTCACGCAGACGTCCACCGTCCGCAGACGGCGCAGAGCGAGCGCATGTTCCTCCGATTTTGCGCACAATGTCAGGCGCACTTCGTCGCCGATGCGCAGTTTTTCGGGGGACGTGAGCAAAAATCCGTCCCGCGCGGGCGCGGAAAAGCGGGCGCCGCACACCTCCTTGCCTCCGCGCAAAACCTTGAACCCGTCGCCGTGTTCCGGGCTGTAATCGCTCTTGCAGAAGTAGTCTTTCCCTTGTAAACGAACGATCTCGCCCACTTTCTCACCGATATGCCCCTGCACGTCGCGCGAAAGAAGGCGCGCGTCCTGCCCGAAGGCGAGCCCGCGGGTGTAGTCGCCGCGGTTATAGGCGCGCCACATCTCGGAAAACGCCTCTCCCGCGGGCTTGCCGTCCAGCAGGGCGCGGTAGTAGGAGACCGCCGCCGCAACGTATGCGGGCGAGCGCATCCGCCCCTCGATCTTGAGGGACACGACGCCCGCGCCGATGAATTTTTGCACGTCCTCCCCCACCGAGAGATCGGAAAGGGACAGCGCATAGGCGGGCGCATCGAAGCCCGCGCGGTCGATCGTATATTTCTTGCGGCAAGGCTGTTTGCATCTGCCGCGGTTGCCCGAGTTGTTGCCCGCGAAGCTGGAGAAATAGCATTGCCCCGAAAAACAGGTGCACAGCGCTCCCTGCACGAACGCCTCGACCTCGAGCAGCTGCGCGATCGCTGGGATGTCCTCGATGGGCGTCTCGCGCGCGAGCACGACGCGGGAAAAGCCACATTCCTTGGCGAGCTGCGCGCCGTTGACGTTGCAGCAGCCCGCCTGCGTAGAGAGGTGCAGCGTGATTTCGGGGTACGTCTCCTTCAGCTTGCGGCCGAGAAAGATATCCTGCAACAAGATGGCGTCCGCGCCCGCGTTCCATGCCTCCCGCGCCTGGGCAAAGAAGGCGGTAAGTTCCTCGTCCTTGACGAGAGTGTTGAGCGCGACGTACACCTTTGCACCGAGCAGATGCGCCTCGCGCGCAAACTTTTCCAGCGCAGAAACGCAAAAATTTTCCGCGCTTTCGCGCGCGGAAAATCGCGTCAGTCCCAAATATACGGCGTCGGCGCCCGCACGGAGCGCCGCGTATGCCGATCTTTCATCCCCCGCAGGGGCAAGCAGTTCCGCCATTTATCGTCCTATCGTTCTTGCGATGAGCTCGCTCGCCGCATCGTAACCCATGTTTTTGAGGCGCTGATCGCGCGCCGCCACCTCGATGAGAATGGCAAGATTGCGCCCCGCACTGACGGGAATGGTCAGCTTGGGGACGTTGATGCCCAAAATGGTCTCCACGTTCTCCTCGCCGCCGATGCGGTCGTATTCCTTGTCCTTGCGCCAGGGCTCCAGCTCCATGACGAGCTCGATCTCCTTTTCCGTCATGACCGCGCCCGAGCCGTACATGTTCTTGACGTTGATGATACCGATGCCCCTGAGCTCCATGAAGTAGCGGATGCGATCGGGCGCGGTGCCGACCAGCTCGTTTTCGATGCGGCGGATGACGACGGAGTCGTCCGCGACGAGACGGTGTCCGCGCTTGATGAGCTCCATTGCCGTCTCGCTCTTTCCCACGCCGCTGTTGCCCATGAGCAAAATGCCCGCGCCGAACACGTCCATGAGCACGCCGTGCACGGTGGTCATGGGCGCAAGCAGACGGTTGAGATAGATACTCAGATCGACGATGAGCGACGAGGTCATCTTGCTCGTGCGGAAAATGGGCGTGCTCGTCGCGCGCGCACACTCCATGAACTCGGGAAGGACAGGCAGGTCGCGCGCAAAGACGACACACGGGATCTCGCCGCAGTTAAAGAGCTTTTTGATCTTTTCCATGCGCTGGTCGGACGGGAAAGAGTGCATATACTCGTGCTCGGTGAGTCCGATGACCATGATGCGCTGGGTATCGAAATAGCTGAAGAACCCCGCAAGGCGCAGTCCGGGGCGGTCGACGCTGATGGTCGTGAGCGTGATGATGCCCCTGCCCGCATACAGCATCTCTAATCCCAAATCGGACGCAAACTTATCGAGCATCACGGTTTCCTTGGGTAATATTGTCTCGTTCATCTCTCCCTCCTTGATCGCGTCTTTGTCAGCAGAAATTGGTCGCAAAAACGCAGGGACGTACCCCCAAAATTTGTACCATCAGTCCTGCATGGCGATAGCGAGCGCCTCGGCAACGCCGTCCTGCTCGAAGTCCGCCACGACGTGCGCGGCATCTTTCAGGGGCTGCGCGGCGTTGCCGACGGCAAACCTGCCGCCCGCCTGCAGGATCATGGGCAGGTCGTTGAGCTGGTCGCCGATCGCGGCGATCTTCTCCGCGGGAATACTGTACTTTTGGGACAGGAAGTCCACCGCCGCCGCCTTGGTCTGCTCCTTGGGCATGACTTCGACGAGAATGGCAGCCGAACATGTAACGACGAACGCCTCTCCGAGTCTGTCCTGCAGCTCCGTCATGAGCGCATTGCGCGCCTCCGGAGGGACCATGGCGAGTGCCTTGACGACACGCAAATTATTTTTCTCAACAAAATCCGCAAGCGACATATCGCTGACGATCGTCGCCCTGACGCCGCAAATGTGTTCATAGATCTCCAGCGCCTCGTCGCGGCGGTTGGCGTACAGGTCGTTTACCGTATAGACGTGCACATGCCGTCCGTTCTCCTCCAAGAGACGCACGACGCGCAACGCATCCTCGCGGGAGAACCCGTCGTCCTTGACGAGCGCGCCCGTCGCGACGTCGGCAATGGTCGCGCCCTGATAGGCAATGACCAGCCCATCCTCGATGCCCAGCTCCTTGAGCCTGGGCAGAATGGAGGTGAGCATGCGCCCCGTGCAGACGGCGAACGTCCCGCCCGCCTTGCGGTAGGCTGCAATGGCGCGCTTGTTTCCCTCGGAGATCGTGCCGTCAGAGCGCACGAGCGTGCCGTCGAAATCAGATAAGAAAAGCGGATACTTCATAATTCCTCGAAATGCTGTTTGATGCGCGCGGCGAGCGAGGGACCGATGCCCTCCACGGCGGAGAGCTCCTCCACGCTTGCATGCATGATCTTGTCGATATTGCCGAACGTGCGCATGAGCGCCGTCCGCTTCTGCCTGCCGACCCCTTCGATCTCGTCCAAAACAGACTCCAGATTGCGCTTGCTGTGCAGGCTTCTGAAGTATGTAATGGCAAAGCGGTGCGCCTCGTCGCGGATGCGCTGCAACGTCTTTAAAGCATAGTCACGCCGATCGAGGATGACGGGTTCGTCCTGCCAGAGGATAAACACCTCCTCTTCCTTCTTGGCGAGGGAGATAAGGTCGATATCGGAAACACCCATTTCGTCGAAGATCGCCTTGACCGCCGAAAGCTGTCCCTTGCCGCCGTCGATGACGATGAGCTGGGGGCGCATAAAGCGCTCCTCTTCCTCGGTGCCGAGCTTTGCAAGCCTGCGCCGCAGGACCTCCTGCAAGGAGGCAAAGTCGTTGGCGCCCTCGACCGTCTTGATGCGAAAACGCCGGTACTGCACTTTATCCGCCTCGCCGTCGGTAAACACGACCATGCTCGCGACTTTGTCCACGCCCGAAATGTTGGAGATATCGTAGCACTCCATGCGCTTTGGATAGCGCGCGAGATGCAGGAGCGTCTGAAGGCGCTCGCAGGCGTTGACGGTCATGTCGTTGCGGTGCTCGACGGCGGAGACGGACTTTTCAAGGTACTCCTTTGCGTTGCCCTGCGCCATGTCCAAAAGTTCGCGGCGGATGCCGAACTTGGGGCGAGTGATCGTCACCCTGCGCCCTACACGCGCCTGCGCGAAGGAGCGGAACAACTCCTCGTCAAAGGGTTCGTCCGCGACGATCTCGTGCGGGAGTTCATGCGCGGCGTAGTACTGGGTGAGGAAGGAGAGAAAGCTCTCCCCGCGCTCGCCCGCGCCCTCGGTGAGGGAAAAGTTCCTGCCGCCCTGCATGATGCCGCCGCGCGTGACGATGACGCTCACCGTCGCATACAGCCCGTTGCTCTCGAACGCCCAGATGTCGGCGTCCACGTCGCGGGGCATGGCGGTGATCCTGCGCTCGCCGAGGCGGGAGAGCATCTCGATCTTGTTGCGGTAGTCGAGGGCGAGTTCAAATTCCTCGTTCTCGGCAAAGGCGGTCATCTTCTCGGTGAGAAGCGTCTGCGCCTCCTCGTAGTCGCCCGATAAGAAGGCGATTGCCTTTTCCACCTGCGCCATATAGGCGTCTTTGTCGATGGCGTGCGCACAGGGCGCGCCGCATCTGCCGAGGTGGTATTCAAGACAAGGTTTTTTGCATTTTTCCGTGATAGCGACCGAGCAAGTGCGGATATGATAGACGCGCGCCGCGATCTCCACGACGTCCTTGGCGGCGATGCCCGCCATAAAGGGACCGAAGTACTTGCCGTCCCCGCGCCGCACCTTGCGGGTGATGACGATGCGGGGGTACTCCTCGCGCGTCACCTTGACGTAGGGATAGGTCTTGTCGTCCTTTAACAGGATATTGTACTTGGGCTTGTACTTCTTGATATAGGTATTTTCCAGCGCGAGGGCGTCCACCTCGCTGGGGGTGACGATATAGGAAAAATCGGCGATACACTCCACCATCGCCTGCACCTTGACGGGCTTGGCGGAGGAGTGAAAGTACTGCCGCACGCGGTTTTTGAGGTTGCGCGCTTTGCCCACATAGATGATCGTGCCGTCCTGATCCAGCATGATATAGACGCCTGGGTTATCGGGCAGCAATTTGAGTTTTTCGCGCACCACGTCACTCATACTTCCATTATACACGCTTTGCGCGCATTTTTCAAGCAATTCGGGAAAATATTTGCAAAGGGTGCGGGGCAGGCATGAAATCATGCCTGCCCCGCACCCTGACACGGTAGCTGTTCGGCTCAATACCCGAGGAATTCCACGCCCTTGAGCATGACGTCGTTGACGAGGTCGTTCGCGAGCGAATAGAAGATGATCTTGCCGTGGCGGTCGGTCTTGACCATGCCCGTATCCTTCAGAAAGCGAAGCTGGTGACTGACCGTCGTCTGATTGATGCCCAGGACCCGCGAGATATCCGTGACGCACATTTCGGAGATGGCGAGCGCGGACAGGATGCGGATGCGCGTCGGGTCGGAGAAAATGGAAAAAAAGCGCACCAGTCCCGACAAAATCTCCCCTTCGGGGACGTATCCCTCGATCATATCCTGCGTGCGTCTGTCCAAGAGCAAGGTCTGCATACTGCGCCTCCCTGTTTTTGTGACAGTATAACACTTGCACGCGTGCGCATGCGGGAAAGCCGTGACGAAA